>JAXDFS010000369.1:0-3788 GCA_034665465.1 Solirubrobacteraceae bacterium | reverse complement strand
TGCCCGAACAGGCCGATCGCGCGGGTCACGAAGTGCGCGTTCTCGTCGGCGTTGTAGGCGTAGGGCAGCCCGTGGTCGACGCCCCACAGGCGCAGGCCGAGCGCGAGCACCAGCACGGCGCCGATCGCCAGGCCCCAGCCCAGGCGCCCGTCGCCGCGGCGCAGGCCCGGCAGCGGGGAGCTCATGAACGAGCCCATGAAGCCCTCGCCCTCGGGCTCGTGACCGGCGCCCGTCCGCACCGGAGGCTCAGCAATGGACATAGGCCCCGTAGTAGCGGCTCGTGGCAGCGCGCGTGAAGCCGGCGGGCGGCAGGTTGTCGAGCGGATTGTCGTTGTCGGTCACGAGCGCCTGCTTGAAGATCGCGATGCGGTCGTGGACGAGCAGCACGACGCCGCGCCGAGGGTCGGGGACCTTGTCACTGGAGCGCGCGAGCACGCCCCCCTCGGAGCGGTGAAGGATCCAGCGCACGTCGGGGATGAGCTTGTGGTTGGGCACGTAGACGGGGCCGCAGCGCAGTCCCCTGACGACGGCCGGATCGCGCAGGACGCCGGCCAGCGCCGTGTGCGCGTCGCCGCGGAAGGAGAGCTCGTTGTGCAGCTGGTCGAGGTTAACGCGGGTCGCGGTGAAGACGATCCCGAAGACGACGAGCGCGGCCGCCGCGGTCGCCCACAGGCGCCGCCAGGCGCTGCGCTCGCGCAGCATCGTCCAGCCGGCGATGAAGACGGCGGCGAAGATCATCACGCACAGCGAGGGCACGAGCAGGTAGCGGTCGATGACCGACAGCCCGGCGAGGCCGACCAGCGCGAACGTGCCGACGCCGGCGAGCAACAGCGCGATCGGCATGACGGCGCGGCGCGGCGTGAGGAGCACCGCGAGCACGAGGCCCAGCGCGCCGCCGACGACGACCGGGAACTTCGCCAGCTTGATGAGAAACGCGTAGAGCGCCTGCGGCACCGCGGCGCCGCCCTTGTTGCGCCCGAGCTCCTCGGCGAGGTCCTTGGTGCCGGTCAGCGAGTAGACCGGGTCGCCGGTGACGGCGAGGTCGACGCCGACCCAGACCAGCGGCCCGACCGCCGTCAGCAGGGCGTAGCGCACGCGCTGCGACCACGTCAGCTTCGCGAACAGCCACAGCCAGTACAGCCCGGCGAGCAGCCAGGCCTCGGGGCGCATGAGTCCCGCCGCCGCCAGCAGCACGAGCACGAGCACCGGCCGCTGCCGGGGCGCCCGCGCCTCGATCACCGCGGCCCAGATGACCACCGCGAGATAGGGGATGTCGATGTAGGCGCGCGCGGCCAGGAACGGGAAGTCGAAGCGCGTGACGAGCAGCCCCGCGGCGGCCGCGCCGACCAGCGGGGTGAAGGCCGTCTTGCCGAGCGCGTAGACGCCCGCCACGAGCACGACGAACGCGATCACCGCGCAGGCGACCATGACGCGGTCGGCGCCGTTGCCCAGCGGCGTCAGCAGCGCGCCGAAGGCGATCGCCAGCGGATGCTCGGTGGGCGCCCGGTAGGCCGTGAACGACAGGGCGTCCAGGCCGAGCAGCTCGCGCCCCCACAGCAGCGAGTAGTAGGAGTCGTAGTTCGGATAGGTCGGGAAGACGACGAAGCCGGCGAACGACGCCAGCGCCAGCAGCGCCAGGCCCGCCCGCTCGAGCATGCGCGTCGACAGCCGGCGCGTCCAGCGCCGCGCCGAGGGAGCCTCGGCGGGCGACGGCGGCAGCGCGACGGCCGCGCTCGGGGCCCGTGACACAGATGACGAGGCGATGGCGGGTAGGATCCCACGCCGACCCGCCGCATGAAGCTGATCATCCAGATCCCGTGCTTCAACGAGGAGCACACCCTCCCGCTCGTCCTCGCCGACCTCCCGCGTGAGGTCGGCGGTTTCGACGCGGTCGAATGGCTCATCATCGACGACGGCTCGACCGACGCGACGATCGAGACCGCCCGCGCCGGCGGCGTCGACCACATCGTCCGGCTGACGAACAACAAGGGCCTCGCCGCGGGCTTCCAGGCCGGGCTGGACGCGTGCCTGAAGCTCGGCGCAGACGTCATCGTCAACACCGACGGCGACAACCAGTACAACGGCGAGGACATCCCCAAGCTCGTGGGGCCGATCCTCGCCGGCCGCGCGGACATGGTCGTCGGCGACCGCGAGGTCCACAAGATCGAGCACTTCTCGCCGCTGAAGGTCACGCTGCAGCGACTCGGCTCGTGGGTCGTGCGCCAGGCCTCCTCGACCGAGGTCCCCGACACGACCTCCGGCTTTCGCGCCTACAACCGCGAGGCCGCGATCCAGATGGCCGTCGTCTCGAAGTTCACGTACACGCTGGAGACGATCATCCAGGCCGGCAAGCTGCTGGTCGCCGTCGACCACGTCGCGATCAGGACCAACCCCAAGACGCGCGAGTCGCGGCTGTTTCCGTCGATGTGGTCCTACGTGCGGCGCAACAGCGTCTCGATCTTCCGCATCTACGCCCAGTACGAGCCGCTGAAGGTCTTCATGAGCGCGGCGGCGCTCGTCGGGCTCATCGCGCTGATCGTGTGGACGCGCTTCGCCTACTTCTACGTCATCGCCGACAACGGCAAGGGCCACGTGCAGTCGCTGATCCTCGGCGCCGTGCTCTTCAACGCCGCGATGGTGCTCGCCGCGCTGGGGGTCATGGGCGACCTGCTGGCGGCGCAGCGAACGATGGCGCAGCGCACGTTCGAGCGCGTGCGTCGCATCGAGCTGCAGCTCGGCGTGGCGCCCTCGCACTACGAGCCCGGGGCCGCGAAGCTCACCGGCGACGCGCAGGGGCCGACGACCGGCGCCGACGCGGGCGCCGCGACCGGCAAGACCGGCGAGCACAACGTGGTGGCGCTGTGAGCCCGGCCGTCACGGTCGACGACGAAGGCACCGTCACCGGCAACACCTACGACAAGTACGGCTCGGCGAACCCCGTCGTGCGGCGCCTGATGGCCGCCTTCGAGCGCACGCTCGACGAGCTCTTCGTGCAGGCCGATCCCGCGTCGCTGCTGGACGTCGGCTGCGGCGAGGGCGTGCTCACGCACAAGTGGGCGCAGCGGATGGGCGACAGGCGCATCGTCGGGATCGACCTCGACGACCCGCACCTGCACGCGCTCTGGGAGCAGCGCCAGGCGCCCAACCTCACCTACCAGGTCATGAAGGCCGAGAACCTGCCGTTCGCCGACGGCGAGTTCGACGTCGCCAGCGCGATCGAGGTGCTCGAGCACGTGCCCGACCCCGCCCACACCGTCGCCGAGATGGCGCGCGTCGCCGGCGGGCACCTGCTCGTGTCGGTGCCGCGCGAGCCGCTGTGGCGCGGGCTGAACATGGCGCGCGGCGCCTACCTGAAGGACCTGGGCAACACCCCGGGACACCTGAACCACTGGTCCAAGCGCAGCTTCGTCGAGCTGCTGTCACGCCACGGCGAGGTCATCGAGGCCCGCTCGCCGTTCCCGTGGACCATGCTGCGTGTCCGCCTCTAGCCTCGGCGCCGCGGCGCCGAAGGTCCGCTCGGGCTATGCGAGCGGGGCGCGGATCCTGTCGATCGGGATCGCGACGACGGGCGTCGTCACGTTCGCCTACTTCGCGCTGGCCGCCCACGCGCTGAGCCCCGCGCAGTACACGCGCATCTCGCTGCTGTGGTCGATCATGTTCACGATCGTCTCGGTGATCTACCGGCCGATCGAGCAGCTGCTGTCGCGGACGATCGCCGAGCGCCGCGCGCAGGGCCTGAGCGCCGGCGGCACGCACCTGCGCGTCGCGCTGCTCATCCAGGCGGCGTT
>JAXDFS010000368.1:0-7238 GCA_034665465.1 Solirubrobacteraceae bacterium | reverse complement strand
TCGAGCTCAACCACTACGAGTCGATCCCGCACCTGCTCACGCCGGTCATCACGAGCCCGCGGATGGCCGCCAACGCGCTGCAGAACCTCGTCCGCGAGATGGAGCAGCGCTACTCGATCATGTCGCTGGCCAAGACGCGCTCGCTGATCGAGCTCAACCGCTCGCGCGAGAAGCGCGGCGACCCGCCGCTGCCCTACATCCTCTGCGTCATCGACGAGCTCGCCGACCTCATGATGGTCGCCCCCGCCGACGTCGAGGACTCGATCATCCGCCTCGCGCAGAAGGCCCGCGCGGTCGGCATCCACCTCGTGCTCGCGACGCAGTCCCCGCGCGTCGACGTCATCACGGGGATGATCAAGGCCAACGTCCCGTCGCGGATCGCCTTCAGCGTCTCCTCGCAGACGGACTCACGCGTGATCCTCGACCAGAACGGCGCCGAGTCGCTGCTGGGCCAGGGCGACATGCTCTTCTCGCCGGTGGGCTCCTCGCGCCTGCAGCGCATCCAGGGCGCCTACATCGACGAGCCCCAGATCGAGGCCCTGACGACGTTCTGGCGCCGTCAGGGCGAGCCCGAGCTGCGCGAGGACCTGCTCGACGAGGTGCAGACCGAGGACGCGACGATCGCCGCCGCCACCGAGGACGAGCTGAGCCCCGACGAGGACCCGCTGCTCGAGGACGCCATCCGGCTCGTCGTCGAGATGGGCACGGCGTCGACGTCGATGCTGCAGCGCCGCCTGCGGCTCGGCTACACCCGCGCCGGCCGCCTGATCGACATGCTCGAGCGCCGCAACGTCATCTCCGGCTACGAGGGCTCCAAGCCGCGCCAGGTTCTGGTGGGCGCGGGCGACGTCGAGCGCTTCGTCGCGAACCTGCGCGCGCGCGACGCCGGGCCCGCGCAGGCCGCCCTGCCCGTGGACGCCGTCATCGAGGCGCCCGAGCCCGCGCCGCTCCACGAGTAGCCTCACGACCACTGATGCCGGATATCGGGGCCACCCTGCGCGAAGCTCGGATGCGGGCGAGGATCGACGTCTCCGAGGTCGAGGCACAGACGAAGATCCGCGCGAAGTACCTGCGCGCGCTGGAGAACGAGGAGTGGGACCTGCTTCCCGGCCCAACCTACGTCAAGAGCTTCCTGCGCACCTACGCCGAGGCGCTGGACCTCGACGCCAAGCTGCTCGTCGACGAGTACAAGCTGCGCCACGAGCGCCTCAGCGAGGTCGAGCTGCAGCCGATCAACGCCGCCGCGCCGGGGCGCGAACGGCGCAGGACGGGCCCGGTCGTCCCACCCGGGGTCGTCATCGGCCTGATCATCATCGGCCTGATCGTCGCGCTGTACTCGCTGGGGTCCTGCGGCAAGGGCAACTCGCCGACCGCCGGCGCGCCCGCGACCACCACGCCCGCCGCCACGACGCCCGCCGCCGCGCCGCCCCCGGCCGCCACGCAGCCCGCCGCGCGACCGTCGACCGTGCGCCTGCAGATCGTCGGCACCGGCGACGTCAACGTCTGCCTGAAGGCGGGCGGCCGCGCGCTCGTCAACGGCGCGACGCTCGGCGCCGGCGACCGCACCGCGACGTTCAGGTCCAAGCGCTTCCGGCTCACGCTCGGCAACAACAACGCGATCCTGCGCATCAACGGCCGCAACCGGCGCGTCGCCCGGTCCGCGCAGCCGATCGGGCTCGAGCTCACCCCGGGGACGGGGCGCCGGCCGCTGCCGGCCTCCAAGCGGCCGGTCTGCAGGTGACGGTCCGCGCGGGCATCGTCGTCACCGGGACCGAGGTGCTCACCGGGCGCGTCTCGGACCGCAACGGCCCGTGGCTCTCCGAGCGCCTGCTCGGGCTCGGGGCCGACGTCGTCGGGATCGCCGTCGTCGGCGACCGGCCCGACGACATCCTGCGCGCGCTGCGCTTCCTCGACGCCGAGGACTGCTCGCTGATCGTCACCAGCGGCGGCCTGGGACCGACCGCCGACGACCTGACCGCCGCCGTCGTCGGGCGCTTCCAGGCGCGCGAGATGGTGCTCGACGAGGAGCTCGAGGCCCGCATCGGCGTCATCCTCGCCCCCCTGCTCGCGCGCTGGCCCGACCTCGATCCCGAGGCCGTGCTCGCGTCCAACCGCAAGCAGGCGGTGGTGCCCGAGGGCGCCACGATCCTCGAGCCGGTCGGGACCGCCCCGGGGCTCGTCGTACCCCCGCCGGACGGGCGGCATGGAGCGACGGTCGTCGTCCTGCCTGGGCCGCCGCGCGAGCTGCAGCCGATGTGGGAGACGGCCGTGGACACCGACCTCGTGCGCGCCGCGCTGAGCGGCGCGCCGACCTACCGCCGCGCGATGCTGCGGCTCTTCGGCATGCCGGAGTCGGAGATCGCCGCGACGCTGCGGGCCGGCGAGGAGGCGGGCATCGCGCTCGACCGCCTGGAGATCACGACCTGCCTGCGCCGCGGCGAGATCGAGGTCGTCACGCGCTACGAGCCCGCCGACGAGCCCGTCTACGACCAGCTCGCCGCGCTCGTGCGCGAGCGCCACGAGACGACGCTCTTCTCCGACGACGGGACGACGGTCGACGAGCAGGTCTTCGGGCTGCTGCGCGCCGCGTCGCAGACCATCGCGGTCGCCGAGTCCTGCACCGGCGGGCTGCTGAGCGCCCGGCTGACCGAGCGGCCGGGGTCCTCGGAGGTCATGCGCGGCGGCCTGGTCGTGTACTCCAACGAGGCGAAGGTCGCGCTGGCGGGCGTCGACCCGGCGTCGATCGAGGCCCACGGCGCGGTCTCCCAGGAGGTCGCCGAGGCGCTGGCCGACGGCGCCTGCGAGCGCCTCGACGCCGACGTGGGCGTGGGCGTCACAGGCATCGCCGGGCCTGGCGGCGGGAGCGCCGAGAAGCCCGTCGGGCTCG
Organism: Solirubrobacteraceae bacterium; assembly: GCA_034665465.1. Taxonomy (GTDB): domain Bacteria; phylum Actinomycetota; class Thermoleophilia; order Solirubrobacterales; family Solirubrobacteraceae; genus CADCVQ01. The sequence goes on along the minus strand of JAXDFS010000368.1, from coordinate 4,351 downwards.
TGTGGCTCTCGGTCGCCCACCGCGACGGCCGGCGCCTGACGCGCTCGGCGACGCTGCCCGGCGGCCGCGCGGACGTCCGCGACCGCTCGACGACGATCGCGCTGCACCTCGTGCGACGCCTGCTGCTCGGCGCCGGCGCGAGCTGAGCGTGCTGCGGCTCTTCGTGGCGCTCGAGCTGGCGGCGGACGCGCGTTCGGCGCTGGCGCACTGGGCCGATGGCGCCGCGCCGGCGGCGATGCGCCGCGTGCCCGCCGGCAACCTGCACGTGACGCTGGCGTTTCTCGGCGCCCGCCCCGAGGCCGAAGCCGAGGCGATCGCCACCGTGCTGGAGGCCGTCAACCGCCGGGTCGGCAAGCTGATCGTCGAGGAGCCGATCTGGCTGCCGGTGCGCCGCCCGGGCGTGCTGGCCGTCGCGCTGCGGGCGCGCCCGCCGCTCGCAGAGCTGCACGCCGACCTCGTGGCCGGGCTTGCGGACGCGGTCGGCTTCGCACCCGAGCGGCGCGCGCTGCGCCCGCACGTCACGGTCGCGCGCGTGCGCCGCGGAGAGCGCTTGGACGCGGTGCGCGTCGATCCGCCGCCGGCGCTGGCGCTCGTGCCTGAGGCGCTCGTCCTCTACCGGTCCGACACCGGTCCGCAGGGCGTGCGCTACGAGGCGCTGGCGCGCGCAGCCGGCGCGTAGCCCCCGGCGCCCGACTGGGCGCAGCGGCGCTCATGGACGTGTCCTTCGGCCGCCGTCCAGCCGGTGGTCCGTTGTGATCGCCGGCGTTGCGTTCAGGTACTCGGCCCTGCCTGAACGCCTCCGCGACGACGCGCCTTCGGCTCTTACGCCGGGAGCCTCGCCGCGCCTAGGTTCATGCGACCGGGAGGCAGCAGACCGTTTTCTAGGAGGCCCAGCAGATGAGCATGTACGGGAAGTGCAGGACAAGGACGGCGATGCTCGTCATGCTGGTGCTCGCAGGCCTGGGAGCCCCGGCCGCGGCGCAGGCCAAGGGCGGGACGGCCAAGCCGCCGCCCGGCGCCGTGACCCCGCCGTTCCTCGTGACCCCCGATCTCCCGGATCCGGCGTTCTCGGTTGCTCCGGCGAAGATCCACGGCTTCGACGTGACCGGCTTCATCCAGGACGCCACGGTCAGCAGCGCCGACTGCCCGGGCTTCCCGGCGGCACGCTACGGCGGCACCGTGAAGCTCAACAACCAGACGATCAAGATCCCCTGCAACCTCGTCGTGCAGATGCCGGCGAACACGTTCACGTGGGCGGACTTCGTCAACGGCGGACCCGACCTGTCGCTCGGCAAGGGGCAGTACCCCTCCTTCGAGATCGGCGTCAAGGGCAACGTCGTCGACGGCAAGTGGGTCGCCGGCCTGGCGTTCGTCTCCCAGCAGTCGGTCAACTCGGGCAGCGGCGTCATCACCGCGATCGACTACACGTCCGGGACGCTGCAGCTCGACAACGGGGCGAAGGTCAGGATCAACGACCCGGGCGGCCGCTTCGGTCGCGCCCAGTCGCCCGATCCGCGCTTCAGCGTCGACGACGTCAACCCGACGATCCACGCGGCGACCGGGTATCCGATGTGCGTCCCGCGGCAGTTCCCCGACCCGACGCTCTCGCCGCTGCTCGGCGACGACGCGAAGTGCCCGCAGGCCAACCGGCCCAAGCCGTCCGCGTCGACCGGGCTGTGTCGCAACTTCGGACAGGCCGGGGTCAACCCGCTGCCCAAGAGCGGTGAGCTGAGCGCCCCGCTGCCGGGTCAGACGTACTGCAGCCAGTTCGTGATGACGGCACCGGGCGCCGGCGCGACCGACCCGACGCAGCAGGCGCCGCTGGAGGTCGACGACTTCATCCAGTACAGCGGCACGCTCGTCAACGACCCGACCGACGGCCCGTACGTCTCGGCGCATACGATCGAGGCGAACGTCGGGATCTACACGCAGCCCGGCGTCCAGCCCGGCTACCTGGCGATCGGCGACTTCGGCGTGGGCACCGCCGATCCCAATGCGACCGCGGTCAGCGGTGTCGCCCAGGAGACGCAGGACCGCATCTTCCTGGAGGCCGAGACGACCGATGTCAAGACCCCCGTCGACATCTACATGCAGGACGTCGACCCGACGACCGGCGCTCTGCGCAACCGCTGGGTCACGCCGTTCGAGATGACCGGCGAGAACCCGGCCCCTGCGTCGCCGACGGGCGGCATCACGACGCAGTTCATCGGCGCGCAGCCGCAGCGAGCGCGGCTCCGAGCGACCAAGGCGCCCGCCGGCCTGCTGACGCAGCCGACGCGGACGATCCGCGTCGCGCAGCGCTCGAAGTGCAAGCCGTCGGGCACCGACGCGGCCGCACAGGCGGCGCTGGACGCGTGCTTCGCCAACCCGGCGACGGTTGCCAACGGCCTGATCGCGGGCCAGTATGCGGCACCCGTGTTCGAGTTCATCTTCCCGGAGAACGTCAAGCCGGGCGACGCGAACGTCCCCAACGACCTCTGGCATCTGCCCTTCCTGCGCTTCGGCGAGGGATCGACGACCAAGCCCGAGAACGGAAGCCCGAGTGTCGGACCGCTCACGCCGGCGCCCTGGTAGGCACCCGGCGGCGCTCCTGAGCGCGCTGCTGACCGCCGCGTTGCTGGCCATGGCGCTGTCCGGCGCCATGGCCTTCGCGCGCGGCGGCGGAGGAGGCGGAGCCGCCGCGCCGGCGCCCGCGCGGCTGCCGGCCGACTTCCCCGCCGACGTGCCGCTGCCGCCCGGCACGCTGCAGGGAGCGACGGGCTCGGCGGGGCAGTGGACGGTGCTCCTGCTGGCCCCCGGCTCGGCCTCGGACGTGGAGCGCTCCGCCGAGGGCCTGTACGTCAAGGCGGGCTTCGAGCGGGTCCGCTTCGCGGTCCTGAGGCGGGGCTCGCTGCAGATCACGATCGTCGCCGAGAACCGCGACCACAGCGCGACGCAGACGAATCTGACGATCGCCGTGATCGACTCCAAGGGCGCGGCGGCGGGCTCCGGGCTCGCCGCCACGATCGTGCCGGGCTCCTCGCGCGTGAGCCTCGCCCGAGCCAGGCGCAGCGGCCTGCGGGTGCGCTTCACCGCCCCTGCGGGCGCCCGCCGGGCCACGCTGCGCGCCTACCGCACGACCGGCGGCGCGCGGCGACTGCTCGGCTCCCGGGTGGCGACGGTGCACGCCGCGACCAACACGATCGCGCTCGACGCGGCTGCGATCCGGCGCAGGATCCGGACGGGCACCTACACGCTCGAGGTCGTCCTGCGGCGCGCCGACGGGACGCACGGGCCGCGGGTGCCGGCCTACGTGCAGGTCGTGCGCTGACCGCGCGGGTCAGCGAGACGAGCCGTAGAACAGGAACCGCTCGGCGCGCCAGGCGCCGAAGAACTTCGCGCGGAACTTCGCGTTGCACTGCGCGATGTGCGGGCCTTCGGGTGTGCGCATGAGGCAGACGCAGTCGCGCTGCACGGGGCCCAGCAGCGCGCCGTTGCTCGGTTCCCTCACGGGCCTGTTGTCGGTGACGTCGGCCATGTCTGGTCCTGTGATCGGCCGCGGATGGGTCATGGAGCACATACCCGCCGGGCGCTGGACGCATGAACCATTGACTGCGGCGCAGCTTCTGCACACTTTTGTGACGACCGCGCGTAGAGCTGTCACAGGGCTCCGCCATAGCCTCGCCGTTCCGTCCGATCTCCCTCGTACCGTGCGCTGTTCTTCCGCACCAGAAAGGCTTTCTGACCCATGGCTCTCAGCGATACCGAGAAGGCCGCCAAGGCCCGCAACGAAGCCCTCCAGGGCGCGCTCGTGCAGATCGAGCGCGAGTTCGGCAAGGGCACGGTCATGCGCATGGGCGACGAGGGTGCGCAGGTGAAGGTCAACGCGATCCCCACCGGGGCGCTGTCGCTCGATCTCGCACTCGGCATCGGCGGCATGCCGCGCGGGCGCATCGTCGAGGTCTTCGGCCCGGAGTCCTCGGGCAAGACGACGCTCGTCTACCACGTCCTTGCCGAGGCCCAGAAGCTCGGCGGCGTCTGCGCCTTCATCGATGCCGAGCACGCGATGGACCCGCTCTACGCGCGCCAGATCGGCGTCGACATCGACGAGCTGCTCGTCTCCCAGCCCGACTACGGCGAGCAGGCGCTCGAGGTCGCCGACATGCTCGTGCGCTCCGGCGCTGTCGACATCGTCGCGATCGACTCCGTCGCCGCGCTGACGCCGCGGTCGGAGCTCGAGGGGCAGATGGGCGACCAGACCGTCGGCCTGCAGGCGCGGATGATGAGCCAGGCGATGCGCAAGCTCGCCGGCAACCTCAACCGCGCGCAGACGCTCTGCCTCTTCACGAACCAGATCCGCGAGAAGGTCGGC
>JAXDFS010000367.1:0-14824 GCA_034665465.1 Solirubrobacteraceae bacterium | reverse complement strand
GAGGAAGGCGGGTCCGGGCCGGCGTGCGCGGCGTTTGCGAGGCGGCGATGAAGGAGGGGTGGTCCGGGCCACATGTGTCTCCGCGCGAGGGTGTGGCGAATAATCGGGTCCCTGACCCGGAAATTCGACGCACCCCCCGAGCTATATTCGCTCGCTCACGCGCGCGCGGCGGCCCGCGTCGAAGCGCGAGACCGCTTTCAGCCGGCGCGCTCGGCGCTGCGCAGCCCGCCCCGCGCCCACAGCACGGTCAGCGCGAACAGGCCGGCGAGGCAGGCCGAGGTGATCGCGACCTTGGTCGGCTCGCCGGAGATGAAGCCGCGCGAGGACTCGAGCATCGCGGTGAACGGGTTGTAGCGCGCGACATCGTGCACCCAGCCGGCGACGAGGTTCAGCGGGACGTAGACCGGCGCGAGGAAGAGCAGGATGAAGATCGGCATCTGCATGACCGGACCGGCCTGCATCGTGCGCAGGCGCATCGCGATCCCGGCCGCCCAGAGCGTCGAGGTCGCGCTCACCGCGAGGGCGAGCAGCAGCAGCGCGAGCAGGTCGCCGATCGAGCCGTCGACGTGCATCCCGCTGATCAGCCCTGCGAGGAACACGACGCCGAGCACGAACGTCGCGCGGGTCATCGCCGACATCATGTAGCCGATGACGATCCCGCCGCGGTGGGGGGCGGCGAGCAGGAGGCGGCGCGCGAAGCCGAACTCGAAGTCGGCGGCGATCGCAAAGCCGGTGAAGACCCCGCCGAACGCGGCGGCCTGGATGCACACGAACGAGAACTGAAACGACGTGTAGCCCGACTTGAAATTGAAGTTCGGCGCGTTCTGCACGCCCGACAGGCCGCCAGCGAACGCCACGAAGAAGAACAGCGGAAACAGCACGCTTGGCAGCAGGAACGCCGGGTTGGTGAAGGCGTTGTGGATCGAGCGCCAGGCGACCGCCCCGGCGACCGAGCGCGTGCGGGCGAGGGCGGTCATGTGCGCACCAGCCGCGTCCGCAGGGCCCGCGCGCTGAGCGACAGGAACAGGACGATCGCGATCGCCGCGATCCCGAAGGCCTGCGCCAGCGCCTGCCCGTCCCAGCCGGCGATCACGAGGCTGCGGATGCCCTCGACCATGTAGGAGACGGGGTTGTAGGTCGCCACCGTGCGAAACCAGTCCTGCTCGATGAGGTCGCGCGGGAAGAACGCCGAGCTGAGGAACAGCAGGACGAAGAAGAGCGGGAAGAAGCCCTGCACGGCCTCGCCGGTGCCGGCGCGCAGCGCGACGAACGTGCCGAAGCAGGCGAATGCGAACGAGATCGAGATGGCGAGCGTGAGCAGGACGAACGCGCCGCCGACGCCGGCGGCGATGCCGACGCCGAACAGCAGCCCGGTCAGCAGGTAGAGCGTCGCGCTGATGACGCCCGTGAAGAGCGCGCCGCCGAGCTGGCCGGCGAGCAGCGCGGCGCCGGACATCGGCGTCATCGCCAGGCGGTCGAGGAACCCGCCCTGGATGTCGCGGGCGAGGTCCTGGCCGCCGTTGAGCGCCGCGAACAGCGCGCCCTGCATGAACGGGATCGCCAGCGCGAAGTCGAGGTAGCTCGCCGTCGGGAAGCCGGGGATCTTCGTCGCCGCGTCCAGGCCCGAGCTGTTGACGCCGAGCAGGATGAGCGGGAACAGGATCGGGAAGATCATCTGCGCGGGGTTGCGCAGGATGCGCTTGATGGCCCGGCCGCCGAGCAGGCCGACCTGGGTCGGCAGGGAGCTGTGAGCGAGCGCCGTCACGGCTACGCGGCCACCGGCTCGGGCGCAGCCTCGGCCGCGCCCTCGAGGCTGCGGCCGGTCTTGGCCAGGAAGACGTCGTCGAGCGTCGGCTCGTGCAGGGCGAGGTTGGCGACCGCGATGTCCGCCTGGTCGAGCGCCCGCACGATGTCCGCGAGCTGGTCGGCGCCGGAGTGCAGCCGCACCGCGATCGAGCCGGCCTGGCGCGCGCCGACGGGCTCGCCGAAGGAGGAGAGCGCGACGGCCGCGGCGCCGCAGTCGTCGCTGTCGCGCGGGACGATCTCGACCGTCGGCTTGGAGACCTGCGCCTTCAGCGCCGCCGGCGTCCCCTCGGCGACGATCTTGCCGCGGTCGATGATCCCGACGCGGTCGGCGAGCACGTCGGCCTCCTCGAGGTACTGCGTCGTCAGGAAGACGGTCGTGCCCTCCTCGCGGGCGAGGCGCGCGACCTCGTCCCAGAGCGCCGTGCGCGACTGGACGTCGAGGCCGGTCGTGGGCTCGTCGAGAAAGAGGATGCGCGGGTGGTGCAGGAGCGCGAGCGCGAGGTCCAGGCGGCGCTTCATCCCGCCGGAGTAGGTCGCCGACTTGCGGTTGGCGGCGTCGGTGAGCCCGACGCGCTCGAGCAGCTCGTCGCCGCGCGGCCCGCGCTCGGCACGCGGGATGCCCTGCAGCCCGCCCTGCAGGCGCATGTGCTCGCGCCCGGTCAGCATCGGGTCCAGCGCGACGTCCTGCAGCGCGACGCCGATCGCGGCGCGCACCTTCGCGCCCTGCTTCGCCACGTCGAAGCCTGCGACGGTGGCCGTCCCGGCGGTCGGCGGCAGCAGCGTGGTCAGGACCTTGACCGTCGTCGACTTCCCCGCGCCGTTGGGCCCCAGGAAGCCGTAGATCTCACCCGCCGCGACGTGCAGGTCGATGCCGTCGACGGCTCGGACGCCGCCCTTGAACTCGCGGACCAGGCCCGTGACCTCGATTCCTCGCTCTTCTGTCATGGGCGGCAGCATAAGCAGCGGTAGTTGAGGTTGTCAACTGTTGCCTACATCGACTATCCTGTATGTCAATGGCTTCGGACGTCAAGAGCCTGCCGCCCGCACAGGAGGCCTGGGGCCTGCTCTCGCGCCTGTTCTGGGAGATGCGCCCGCGGATGCTGCGAGTCGCCGGGGAGTTCGGCCTCACCCCTCCCCAGCTCTTCGCGCTGCGCCAGCTCGACCCCGCGCAGCCGGTCCCGATGCGCGCGCTCGCGCAGGCGCTGCACTGCGACAGCTCGAACGTGACCGGGCTCGTCGACGGGCTGGAGGCGCAGGGGCTCGTCGAGCGCCGCGAGGCCGAGCACGACCGCCGGATGCGCATGCTGGTCGTGACCGAGCGCGGCGCCGCCGTCCGGTCGCGGCTGCAGGCCGCCATGCAGGAGGTGCCCGAGCCGCTCGCCGCGCTGAGCAGCGAGGACCAGCGCACGCTGCGCGACATCCTGCGCCGTGCGCTCGGCTGACGGCGCCGGCGCCTCAGGGACAGCGCGGGCCGTCGGCCTGCAGGCGCGCGAAGACGGCGGCGTGCATCGCGGCGCGGCTCACGATGAAGACGTCGGGCTGGTCGGCCGGCACGCGCCGGTGGGCGATGAAGGCGACCAGCTGCGGCCCCGTCCAGACGGCGCCGGGCGGGCAGCGCTCGGCCTGCGCGACCATGCTGGCCACCTGCCCGCGGGTGTAGCCGACCTTCCAACCGGGGGTCGCCGAGAACGGACGGTGGAAGGGGCGCGGGTCGGTCGGGTCCAGCAGCAGCGACGCCGACTGCGCGAGCAGGAGCGCCCCCAGCAGCGCCGCGGCCACCGCGGCGCGCACGCGCAGCGGCGTCCGCAGGGCCCAGACGACGCCTGTGACGGCGAGCGCCGCGAGCAGCGGCTCGCTCGGGACGAGCACGTTCAGGCCCGTTCCCGGCTTGACGATCGTGAGCGTCGTGGCGAGCATTCCCGCGGCGGCCGCCCCGACGGTGAGCAGGAGCGCGGGTTCGCGCGCCTGGCGGCGCAGCCAGAGCGCCGCCGCGGCGAAGACCGCCAGCGGGAGCAGGTTCCAGGCGGCCTGGACCCACGCGCCGATCTGGAACTCGAGGCCGTGGCCGGCCTGCGCCTGCGCCTCGAGGATCTGGCGCCAGAAGCCCGACCCGAACAGCGTGGTGAACACGAGGGCCTGCGCCGCGAGCGTCCCCGCGGCCCAGCGCGCCGCCGCGCCGCGCGCCGGCGAGGCGAGGACCAGCGCCGCAGCGGGGAGCGCGAACGGCAGCTTCGCGAACACCGCGACCGCGGCCAGCACGCCCGCCCAGCGGGCGGTCTGCGGCCGTGATGCCAGCAGCGCTGCCGCCATGACGAGCGGCGCCCCGAGCTGCTCGGGCAGCAGCAGGCCGTGCTGGTGCGTGGCCCACGGCGTCAGCACGACGAGCGGGACGGTCGCGAAGGCGGCGAGCCTGCTTGCGGTCAGCCGCCAGACGACCTCGCTGGCCAGCAGGCCGGTGAGGACCTGCAGCAGCCCGCAGCCGAAGCGCAGCGAGTCCAGCGAGTCGTGGATGGAGAGCGGGATCGCGCCGAAGAGATAGACCCACGGCGGCTGGGAGGCGACGAGGCCGCCGTACAGATCGCCGCCGTGCAGCAGCAGGCGCGAGGTGAGCGCGTACACGCCTTCGCTCGGGCCCCAGTCGGCGTGGCCGCGGACGCGCTCGAGCACGACGACGAACGCGCAGGCCAGCAGCGCCGCCGCGACGCGGTCGCGGCGTGGCAGGCGCGAGGCGCGATCGGCGGGCGTCACCTCTGGTGGACGCCCCACTACTGGGCGGCGATCCGCGCGATCGCCCGGATCGCCTCGGTGCCGTCGCTGAGCTCGCTGTCGCCGTGCGTCGCGAGCTCGAGGTCGGCGAGCGTCTCGAGCGCGCGGCTCAGGCGGTCGGTGTCGGATCTGCGCGCCTCGGCGATGCGCTTGTCCGCCGCCCACGGGCTCCCCTTCATGGCCTGCTTGATCTGCGCGGCGCTCTCCCCCGCCTCCAGCTGGTTGGCGATCGCGAGCACGTCGCGCACCCGGCGGGCGAGCAGCCCGACGAGCCGCCCGACCGACTCGCCCTGCGCCTCGAGCTCGAGGTAGGCCCGGGTCGCGGCCTCGCCGTCGCCGGCGACGAGCGCGTCGACGAGCCCCCAGACCTGGCGCTCGGAGGAGTGCGCCGCGGCCTGCTCGACCTCGTCGGCTCCGATCCGAGCGTCCGGCCCCAGCTCGAGCGCAAGCTTCTCGACCTCGCGCAGCAGGCGCTGCTGGCGTTCGCCGACGAGCGCGACCAGCGCCTGCGCGCCGTCGCGATCGAGCTGAACGCCGAGCTTGGAGGCCTCGGCCTGCAGCCAGCGCGGAAGCTCCCTGGCCTTCAGCGTGCGCTCGGCGGCGACGCCGCCGCCCGCCTTCTCCACGGCCTTGGCCAGCGCGGGCGCGATCTTGAAGCGGCCCTCCTCGCGCGCGAAGAACGCGATCGTCGTCTCCGGCGCGATCGCGGCGAGCGCGGGCACGAGGTGCTCCTTGACCTCGGACTCCTTCCAGCGCTCGGCGCCGTCGACGATGATGAAGCGCCGGCCGATGGCGAACGTCATCGCGGCCAGCGTCCCAGCGACGGCGACCGGGGCGGCGGCGTCGCCCTCGAGGCATTCGATCCCGCCGGCCCCCGACTCGCTCTCGGCCAGCGCGCGAAGGGCCGAGCGCCGCTCGCCGATGCGGCCGTGGTCGTCACCGTGGATGAGGTAGGCGGGCTTGAACGCGGCCATCGACGGCGAGTCTAGGCATCGGGTCGGCGGGCGGACTCGATCGCCATGTGACCGTCGTGCACGGTCAGCCGCACGGTGCCGTCGCGATCGGTCCGGCGGACGACCGGCACGGTGCGCAGCGCGGCGAGCGTGGACGCCGTCGGGTGGCCGTAGAGGTTATGACGCCCCACCGGGATGACCGCCACCTGCGGGCGCAGCCTGCGCAGGAGCCCTGGCAGGCCGGGATCGTCGCTGCCGTGGTGGGCGACCTTCAGCGCGTCGACGACCGGCAGTTGCAGGCCGGCGGTGACGTTGGACTCGGCGTCGGCGGTCATCAGCAGGTCGAACGTCCCGTCGCGGACGCGCATGACCGTGGCGCGGTCGTTGGGCTCGGCGCCCGGCGGCGCGGCCGGCAGCCGCGGCGGCCACAGGACGTCGAGTTCCAGGCTCCCAACGCGCAGGACCTGGCCGGCGTCGGAGGCGATCCGGCGCACGTGGCGCGCAGCGGCGAGCTGCGCAACCGGTGCGGCGGCGCGCGCGCCGAACGGTCCCGTCGCCCGCTGTGCGGTCGCCTCCTCGCCGTCGAGCACGAGCCCCACCGGCAGCGCGCCGAGCACCGCCGCCGCGGCGCCGTCGTGATCTAGCGCGGCATGGGTGGCGACCAGGAGGTCCAGGCGCCGGACGCCCGCGTCGTGCAGGCGCGTGAGGATCTGGCCGTCCGGCGGCCCGGTGTCGATCAGCACCGCCGCGCGCCCGTGCTGGATCAGCGTCGCGTCGCCCTGGCCGATGTCCAGGAAGGAGACCGTCAGGTCCGACGGCGGCCCCGGCGCGCGGGTTCCGATGACGAGCGCGGCCCCTCCGGCGAGCGCCGCCACGGCCGCGGTCGCCGCCACCGGCCGGCGGGCGCGGGGCCCCAGCCGCCGCCAGCCCAGCAGCGACGCGGCCGCCGCGGCGTAGATGCCGATCACCCCCAGGGCGCCCGGATCGGGCACGCCGATCTGGGCCGCCGGCAGCGCGGCGCCGCGCTGCGCCAGCCAGGTCAGGAAGGCGAGCGGCAGCGCCGCCACCGCCGCGACCGGCGCCGCGGCGGCAGGGGCGATCTGGCCCAGCGCCCCGGCGATCGTCCCGAGCCACATGACGGGAGCCACCGCGGGGGCGGCGAGCAGGTTGGCCGGCAGCGACACGAGCGAGAGGCGCTCGAAGTGCAGCGCGATCAACGGCGCGGTGCCGAGCGTCGCCGCGGCGGTGACCGCAACGCCTCGGCGATCCCGGCAGGCAGGCCGGCGCGGCGCATGCTCCTGCGCAGCGACGGCACGAGCGCGAGCATCGCCAGCACGGCGGCGAAGCTCAGCTGCCAGCCCGCGTCCTCGGCCGCGCGCGGGCTCCACGCGAGCGTGATCGCGGCGGCGAGCAGCAGCGCGTACCAGCGCGAGGCCGGCCGGCCGGCCATCGCCGCCACGAGCCCGGCGGCGCCCATGACGCCGGCGCGCTGGATCGAGGGCCCGGCCCCGGCGAGCGGGACGTAGGCGGCGACGAAGACGAGCGCGAGCGTCAGGCGCGCGGTGAGGCCGAGCCCGGCCAGCGTCGCGAGGCCGAGCACGAGCGTCGCCAGCAGCAGGACGTTGGCGCCGCTGGCGGCGACGAGGTGCGCGAGGCCGGTGGCGCGGAAGTCCTGGCGCACCGGATCGGTGAGCGCGCCGTCCTGGCCGAGCACCATCCCGCGCGCGAGCGCGCCCTGCGGCGTTGCAATCCCGGCGCTCAGCGCGCGCTCGGTGCGGCCTCGGACGCCGTCGAGCAGCCCGGGCAGCCCGCCGCGCCGGCGCCCCGTGACGCGCAGCGACGCCGCGTTCAGAACTGCGTGCGCGTTGCGGCGGCGCTCGTAGGCGTCGCCGGGGCCGAGGCGCGCCAGGCGCCCGCGGGCGGCGATCTCGGCGCCCGGAGCCGCTGCCCGCGGCCAGGCCACCCGCGCGGGCACGCGCAGCAGCACGCGCTCGCCGCGGCCCGGCACCGACAGCAGCCGCACCGGCGCCACCCGGATCCCGAACGAGCGCGTGCGCGGATGGTCGAGGACGGTTGCGCGCACGCTGACCGCCGTGTCGAGCACCGGCGCGAGCGCCGTGCGGTCGAGTGCCGCCAGCCGTGCATCCGCGAGCCCGGCGCCGGCCAGCAGCGCCGCCACCGCACCGAGCGCGACCGCAGGCCGCGAGGCGAGCAGGAGCGCGAGCAGGCTCAGCGCGGCGACAGCCGGCGGCCAGCGCGGCCCGGCGAGCAGCCCGGCGGTCAGCGCCGCCAGCAGGACGTGGCGCGGGTACTCGTCCGCGCTGTGGCGGACCGCGAGCAGTGCCGTCACACGATCACCAGGGGCGTGAGGGTCGCCGCCGTCACACCGTCACCAGCGGTGTGAGCGTCGCCAGGCGCTTGGCCCCGATGCCCGGGACCTCGCCCAGCTCCTCGACGCGGCCGAAGCCGCCATGCAGGGCGCGGTAGTCGAGGATCCGCTGCGCGATGCCCGGGCCGACGCCGTCGAGCGTGTCGAGCTGCTCGAGCGTTGCGGTGTTGAGGTTCACCGGCGCGGCCGGCGCGGACGCCGTCGCTGCGGCCCCTGACCCCGGAGGCGCCGGAGCGCCGGCCGCGGACGCCGGGGCGCGCAGCGGAACGAGGATCTGGCGCCCGTCCTCGAGCCTGGCCGCGAGGTTGACGGCGTCGAGGTCCGCGCCCCGGCGCGGGCCGCCCGCGCGCCGCAGCGCGTCGTTGACCCGCGCGCCCGCCGACAGCCGGTAGACCCCGGGGCGGCGCACCGCCCCGGCGACGTGGACCGTCACGCGGCCGCCGTCGGCGCGGCCGATGCTGACGGTGGCCGCCGGCGCGGGGGCGGGCGCGGGCTCCGGTCGGCCTCCCGTCCCAGCGGGCGGCGCCGCCCGCACACCCGCCACCGCCGGCGCCGCCGCCGGCCCGGCGCCCCTCGCCTGCTGGGCGAGATAGCGCGCGCCGAGAAAGCAGATGACGGCACCGAGAGCGACGTACAGCACCAGGCGCGGGCGGTCGATGTCGGACACGACAGCAGGCTAGGTCGCGACCTGCGCAATTCGGCGCGCCGATCGTGCCGATTGCGCGCAGAAACGGCGGCTACACGCCGGAGGGGTAGGTCTCGGGCAGCTCGCCGGCCACCCACTCGCTCGTGCGCTCGAGCGGCTCGAGCGCGGTCGTCTCGTCGATGTGGATCACGGCGTCGAACTGGTCCTCGATGCGCGCGCGCAGGTAGTGCGAGATGAGCTCGGTCTCGGGCCGGTACACGACGCCGATCGCCCGCTGCAGGCCCTCGCCCTCGAGCGCGTCGGTCGCCATGACGCAGGCCGCGCCGCCGTGCTCGCGCAGCAGCTCCTCCCAGCTTCCGGCCAGCGCGGGGCGCAGGCGCCTGCGCTCCGCTGCCCCGCCCCAGTCCGATGCCGCGGTGACCGTCCCGCCGGACGTCGTGAATCCGGCGATGAAGGTCTCGCTCGTCCCGAAGCGCTCGCGGACGAGCTGCCCGACGCTGACCTGACCGAGCTCGCCCATGTCGGTCGCGCGCGCATCGCCGACGTGCGAGTTGTGCGCCCATACGACTGCCCGCGGAGGCCGCCCGCCGCGACCGAGATGCGCGACGAGCGCCGCGAGCGTGCGCACCATGTGGCGGTCGCGCAGGTTCCAGCCCTCCTGGCCGCCCCGGAAGAGGGCGCGGTGGTGCGCCTCGGCGTCGACGATCGACAGGGCGTTCATCTCTGCGCAGAAGCGACGGTCCTCCTCGATGCTGCTCTCCAGCGTCGCCGCGGCCGCCGCCTCGCGCAGCTCCGTCAGCTGCGCGATCACCTCGCGCTCGCAGGACTCGGCGCCGCCGGGACCCGTCTCGTAGGCGTAGGCCCTCGGGTTGCGGCCGAAGTGATCGAAGCACGCGTAGCGCTCCCGCGCGCGCTCGGCGGCGGGCGGGTCGATGCGGTCGAGCAGGCGGATGACCTCCTGCGCGGAGCGGTGGATCGAGTACTGGTCAAGCACGTAGAAGCCGGCCTTCGGCGCGCCCGCCGGCAGGTCGACGTTGTACGCGCGCAGCCACCGCACGAACTCCGCAACCTCGGTATTGCGCCACATCCACACCGGGAAGCGGCGGAAGTCCGCCAGCGCCTCCTCGGCCGTGGCGTCCTCGCCGATGGCGCGGACGAAGCGGTTGACGCGGTAGGCGTCGGGCCAGTCGGCCTCGACGGCCACTGCCGTGCAGCCGCCCTGGGCGATCAGGCGCTTCGTGATCTCCGCGCGCTCGCGGTAGAACTCGTGCGTCCCGTGCGACGCCTCGCCGAGCAGCACGAAGCGCGCTTCGCCCGCGTGCCGCAGGACGGCGTCGTAGTCGATCCTCGCCTCCGCCATCACCGTTTCTGATAGCCCGCGGCGGCGGGCGGCCAAACCCCTACGACAGCGCCAGCCGTCAGCGAACGACGACGTTGACGAGCTTGCCGGGCACGACGATCTCCTTGACGACCTCGTGGCCGTCGAGGTACTGCTGCATACGCGGGGCTGCGAGCGCGAGCGCGAGCAGCTCGTCGCGAGCGGCGCCCGACGGCGCCTGGACGCGGTCGCGCACCTTGCCGTTGACCTGGCAGACGAGCTCGAAGGTGTCGGTCTCCAGGAACGCCGGGTCGGCGTCGGGCCAGGGCTCCTCCCAGACGCGCCGGCCGGTCAGCAGGTGGTAGGCGTCGGTCGCGGTGTGCGGCGCGAACGGGAACAGCAGCGAGGCGGCCGTCGCGACCGCGAAGCGCACGGCGCCCGGCGAGGCCCTGCCGCGCTTGGCCGGCGTGATCTCGTTGACGAGCTCCATCACCGCGGCGATCGCGGTGTTGAAGTTGAAGCGCCCGCTCATGTCGCTCGTGACCTTGTCGATCGCCCAGTGCGCCTTGCGCAGCACGCGCAGGTCGTCGTCGCCGAGCTCGTCGGGGATCGGGTCGTCGCGCAGCTCGGCGGCGGCCTCGGCAGCGGTGCGCCACAGGCGCCCGAGGAAGCGGTACATCCCCTCCAGGCCGCTGTCGGACCAGTCGGCGTCCTGGTCGGGCGGGCCGATGAAGAGGATGTAGGCCCGGGCGGTGTCGGCCCCGTAGCGATCCACGAGCGCCTTCGGCGAGACGACGTTGCCCTTGTTCTTGGACATCTTGTCGCCGTCGCGCAGGATCATCCCCTGCGTGAAGAGAGCCGCGAACGGCTCCTGGACCTCCTTGGGCAGGTGCCCCAGATCCGACAGCGCCTTCGTGAAGAAGCGCGCGTACATCAGGTGCAGGATCGCGTGCTCGACGCCGCCGATGTACTGGTCGACCGGCATCCACATCGCGACGGCGGCCGGGTCCCATGCCGCCTCGTCGTTGTTGGCGTCGCAGTAGCGCAGGAAGTACCACGAGGAGTCGACGAAGGTGTCCATCGTGTCGGTCTCGCGCTCGGCCGGCCCGCCGCACTGCGGGCAGGCGACGCGCACCCAGTCCTCGGCGGTCGCCAGCGGCGAGCGCCCGCGCGGCTTGTAGTCCTCGACCTCGGGCAGGATCACCGGCAGCTCGGCCTCGGGCACCGCCACCGCGCCGCAGGCGGGGCAGTGGATGATCGGGATCGGGGTCCCCCAGTAGCGCTGGCGCGAGAGCAGCCAGTCGCGCAGGCGGTAGTTGACCGACGCGTGGCCCTTGCCCTCGCGGTCGAGCCAGCGCACGATCTCCTCGAGCGCCTCGCGGTTGTGCCTGCCGTCGAACTCCGGGCTGCAGTCGACCAGCGGGCCGTCGCCGGTGTAGGGCAGCTCGTCGCCGGGGTCGGCGGGGTCCTGGATCACGCGCCGGATCGGCAGGCCGTAGGCCTTGGCGAAGGCGAAGTCGCGCTCGTCGTGGGCGGGGACGGCCATGATCGCGCCGGTCCCGTACTCCATCAGCACGTAGTCGGCGACGTACATCGGCAGCTCTTCGCCGTTGACGGGATTGGTGACCGTGTGGCCGAGCGCCACGCCGGTCTTCGGCTTGTCGACGTCGCCGCGCAGCTGCGTGTCGTCGGTCAGCGCGCGGTTGACGTACGCGCGGACCTCGTCCTCCTGATCGGTCCCCTCGGCCAGGCGCAGGACGTCGGGGTGCTCGGGCGCCATGACGAAGAACGTCGCCCCGAACAGTGTGTCCGGGCGCGTCGTGAAGACCGGGTAGTCGACGGCGAGGTCCGAGCAGCGAAAGACGACCTCGGCACCCGTCGAGCGCCCGATCCAGTTGCGCTGCATCGTCTTGACGTGCTCTGGCCAGCGGATCGTGTCGAGATCCTCCAGCAGCCGGTCGGCGTAGTCGGTGATGCGAAAGAACCACTGCGTGAGCTGGCGGATCTCGACCAGCGCGCCGGAGCGCTCGCCGCGACCGCCCACGACCTGCTCGTTGGCGAGCACCGTCTCCTCGACCGGGTCCCAGTTGACCGCCGCCTGCTTCTGGTAGGCGAGGCCGTTGCGAAAGAGCTGCAGGAAGATCCACTGCGTCCAGCGGTAGATGCGCGGCTCGTGGGTCCCGAACTCCCGCGTCCAGTCGAACGAGACGCCCCAGCTGCGGAACTGGCGGCGGAACTCCTCGATCGCGGCGTCCGTCGAGACGCGCGGGTGCTGACCGGTCTTGATCGCGTGGTTCTCAGCCGGCAGCCCGAAGGCGTCGTAGCCCATCGGGTGCAGCACGCGCCGGCCCGTGCGGCGGTGGAAGTGCGCGGCCGCGTCGCCGACCGAATAGACCTTGAGGTGGCCGATGTGCGGCTCGCCGCTGGGATAGGGCAGCATCTCCAGCACGTAGGAGGCCGGGCGCGGGTCGGCGCTGTCGTTGGCGACCTCCCAGGTGTGCTCGTCGGCCCAGACGCGCTGCCAGCGCGGCTCGATCTCGGCGGGGTCGTAGTGGTGCTCGGCGGCCATGGCGAGCGGCAAGGATAGAAGCCGCGCGCCGAGAGCCCGGCGCGCCGTCGCGGCGGCACGCCGGGGCGGAGCCGCCGTTCGGTTCTAGGCGACGCCGGCGCCGATGCCGGCGGCCTCGCGCAGGAGGTCGGCCTTGTCGGTCTTCTCCCAGGTGAAGTCGGCGTCCTCGCGCCCGAAGTGGCCGTAGGCGGCGGTCGCCTGGTAGATCGGGCGGTGCAGGTCGAGCTCCTGGCGGAAGGCGCCCGGGCGCAGGTCGAAGTGCTCGTCGACGAGGGCGGCGATCGTCGCGCGGCCGACCTTCTCGGTGCCGAACGTCTCGAGCATGACCGAGACTGGGTGCGCGACCCCGATCGCGTAGGCGACCTGCACCTCGCAGCGGTCGGCCAGCCCGGCGGCGACGATGTTCTTCGCGACCCAGCGCGCCGCGTAGGCGGCCGAGCGGTCGACCTTGGACGGGTCCTTGCCCGAGAACGCGCCGCCGCCGTGGCGGGCCATGCCGCCGTAGGTGTCGACGATGATCTTGCGCCCGGTCAGGCCGCAGTCGCCGACCGGCCCGCCGATGACGAAGCGCCCGGTCGGGTTGACGAGGAAGTCCTTGCGCAGCTGGTTTGCGTCGTACATGTCGGCCGGGAGGACCGGCAGCACGACGTGCTCCCACAGGTCGTCGAGGATCTGGTCGCGCGTGGCGCGCTCGGCGTGCTGGGTGGAGATGAGCAGCTTCTCGACGGCGGTCGGGCGGCCGTCGACGTAGCGCACTGAGACCTGCGTCTTGCCGTCCGGGCGCAGGTAGTCCAGCGTGCCGTCGTGGCGGACCGTCGCCAGCCGCTTGGCGAGGCGGTGGGCCAGTGAGATCGGCAGCGGCATGTACTCCGCGGTCTCGTTGGTGGCGTAGCCGAACATCATGCCCTGGTCGCCTGCGCCGGCGATGTCGAGCTCGTCGTCGTCGGAGGGGTCGGTCTGCGTCTCGTAGGACTGGTCGACGCCCTGCGCGATGTCGGGCGACTGCTTGTCGATCGCGTTCAGGACGGCGCACGAATCCGCCGAGAAGCCGAGGTCGGCGTCGATGTAGCCGATCTTGCGGACCGTCTCGCGGGCGATCTCCTGGATGTCGACGTAGGTCTCGGTCGAGATCTCGCCGGACACGACGATCAGTCCGGTGTTGACCAGCGTCTCGCAGGCGACGCGGCCGGTCGGATCGTCGCGCATGACGGCGTCCAGAACGCCGTCGGAGATCTGGTCAGCGACCTTGTCGGGGTGCCCTTCCGTCACCGACTCGGACGTGAAGAGGTACTCGTTCTCGGCGAAGTTGGTCATGAGACAACTCTATCTCGCCTCACTGCGCCTGGGCTTGCGCTCGTTGAAATCGATGATGAGCGGCACGCCGTCCATGCCGAAGCGCGCGCGCATCCGGTTCTCCAGGAAATAGGCGTAATCGCGGGTCACGCGCTGGCGCGAGTTGACCTGGATCGCGAAGCGCGGTGGGCGCTCGCCGATCTGCGCCGCGTAGAGCAGCTTCAGCCGGTGGCCCTGCTTGGCGGGCGGCTGGCGCGCCTGGACGGCCTCGCCGAGGAAGCGGTTGAGCTCGGGCGTCGGGATCCGCCCCGACATGCGGTCGCCGAGCGCGAGCACCTCGGTCAGCAGGCGGTGGACGTTGCGGCCCGTCAGCGCGCTGGCGGTCAGCACCCGCGGGCGCAGTCGCAGCTTGTTGGCGACCTTGGCGCGCTCGTGGTCGAGGTCGGCCTCGTCCATCTCGGCGATGTCCCACTTGTTCAGCACGATCGCGGTCGCGCAGCCGGACTTCATCGCGAGCTCCGCGATGCGCATGTCCTGGGCGGTCACGCCGTCGCCGGCCTCGCACACGACAAGCGCGACGTCGGCGCGCTCGGCGGCGCGCTGGGAGCGCAGCGTCGTGTAGTACTCGACGGACTCCGACACCTTCGACTGGCGCCGCATCCCGGCCGTGTCGACGACGATCAGCTTGCGCCCGTCGACCTCCAGCGGCAGGTCGATCGCGTCGCGCGTCGTGCCGGCGACCTCCGAGACGATGACCCGGTCGGCACCCACGAACTGGTTGACGAGCGAGGACTTGCCGACGTTCGGGCGCCCGATGATCGCGAGCCGGACGACGTCGTCGTCGACCTCCTCGTCGTCCTCGGGCAGCAGCTCGACGAGGCGGTCGAGCAGGTCGCCGGTGCCCAGGCCCTGGGCGGCCGAGACCGGCATCGGCTCGCCGAAGCCGAGGCGGTGCGCGTCGGCGGCGAGCGGGATGTCGACGGCGGCGTCGATCTTGTTCGCGGCGACGACGACGGGCATCTTCGTGCGCCGCAGCAGGTCGGCGAGCTCCTCGTCGCCGGGGCGAACCCCGGCCTTGGCGTCG
>JAXDFS010000366.1:0-14726 GCA_034665465.1 Solirubrobacteraceae bacterium | reverse complement strand
CGCCGGTCGGCGGCGGTTGCCCGACGGGCGGCAGCTGGTAGCCCCGACAGACTGATCGCACTGGTTGCGGAGGGCGGGTCCATGCGACCCGCCCTTCGTCGTTAACCGACCGGTCGCGCACCGTCGGCGCAGGCGCCCGACATCTGTCCAGGAATGCTGGGCGACGCTGAGCGCCGGCCGAGCTCGCACCGATGAAAGCGGCGTGCACCAGCCGGAGCTCGAGGCCCTGGCCGCACGTACCCGTCATCCGGATCCTTGGAGGGATTCCATGCTGCAGAATCTGCGCAACCGCGCCCAGGACGAGTCAGGCTTCACGCTGATCGAGCTTCTTGTCGTCATCCTGATCATCGGCATCCTCGCCGCGATCGCACTGCCCACCTTCCTCGGCCAGCGCGGCAAGGCTCAGGACTCGTCCGCCAAGTCCGACGCGCGCAACGCGGTCTCGCAGATGGAGTCCTGCTTCACGAACAGCCCGTCGTCGTGCCCGGACACCGAGTCGCCGCTCGCCGCGAGCGTGACCGTCACGCCGTCGCCGGCGACCGACCCGAAGACCTACAGCGTCGCGGCGCTGTCCGACAGCGGCCGCACGTTCACGATCAGCAAGAGCGGCACCGCCTTCACGCGTACCTGCAGCGCCTCCGGCGGGGGCTGCCCGTCGAGCCTGAGCTGGTAGTCGCCTCACACATCGGCGTTCCCGGGGGGCGGGTCCATGCGGACCCGCCCCTCGTCGTTCGCAGACGGTCAAGTCGTCCCGCGCCGGCGCCGATAGAGCCCGTGCCGGGTCCGCCAATCATCGAGACAGAGAGATCGTGTCCATGCCCATCGCACTGCTGCCCGCGACGCTGCTCGGCCTTGTCATCGGGTCGTTTCTGAACGTCGTCGCGCACCGCCTCCCGAATGGGATGTCGCTGTCGCTTCCGGGCTCGCACTGCCCCAACTGCGAGGCGCCGGTGCGCCCCTGGGACAACATCCCGGTCCTGTCCTGGCTGCTGCTGCGCGGACGCTGTCGCAGCTGCAGCGAGGCGATCGCCCCCCGCTACCCGATCGTCGAGGGCCTGACGGCCGGTCTCTTCGCCGCAGTCGTCGCAGTACATGTGCGCGACCCCGCAGCACTCGTGCTCGGCCTCGTCCTGGTCGGCTTCCTCGTGCCGATCGCGCTGATCGACGCAGACCACCGGCTGATCCCCAACAAGCTCACGGCCCCGGCCGCCGTGCTCGCGCTCGTGCTCGGCACGGCGCTGGACCCGGGCGGAGAGGTCGAGCGCCTCATCGCCGCCGCCGCCGCGGGCGGCCTGCTGTTCCTGCCGTCGCTGCTGCATCCCAAGGGCATGGGCATGGGCGACGCCAAGCTCGTCGGCGTGCTCGGCCTCTATCTCGGCCGCGGCGTCGCGCCGGCCCTCCTGGTCGCCTTCCTCGTCGGGACCGTCGTCGGCGTGGCGATCATGATGCGCAAGGGCATGGCCGCCGGCCGCAAGACCGCGGTGCCGTTCGGCCCCTTCCTCGCACTCGGCGGCGTCGTCGGCGTGCTCGCGGGCGATCAGCTCGTGCAGATGTACCTCGACACCTTCTAGCTCGCACGCGCGTCCAGGCCACGCCCGCGCGCGTCATCGGTCGTTCGTCCATTCGTCGACCAGCACCCCGCGTCCGCTGGGCAATCGCCGGCCGGCGCCGATGACATCGCCATGGCGAACGACGCCCAGGACCGGCCCCCCGGCCGCGAGAGCGGCTTCACGATCGTCGAGGTCCTCGTCGCGGCCTTCGTCCTCGTCGTCGGCATGCTCGGCGTGCTGACGCTGCTCACCGGCGCCCTGCGCACGACGACCGCCAACAACGAGCGCGTCGGCGCGACGAACATCGCGCGCGAGCTCGTCGAGGGCACCCGCGCGCTGGACTACGACGACATGACCGACGGGCTCGTGCAGACCCGCCTGCAGGCGCAGGGACTGGGAGAGGGCACGCCGTGGACGCTCGAGCGCCGCGGCGTGACGTACACGATCACGGCGTCGTCCTGCACGTTCGACGACCCCACCGACAAGCTCGCGGCGACGCCGCCCATCGGCGTCTGCACGCCGCAGCCGACCGGCGCCACCGGCGACGGCAACGGCGAGGACTTCCGCCGCACCACCTTCCGCGTGGCCTGGCGCGAGGGCGGCGGCCCGCATCGCTCGGTGACGCAGACGACGCTCGTCGTCAACCCGTCGGGCGGCCTCGGGCCGCGGATCGTGAGCTTCACCCCGATCACGCAGACGATCACCGCCAACGTCAGCTCGGCGACCGTCGTCTGGACGACGACGCCCGCCACGACGCTGCGCTGGGCCGTCGACGACGGCGCGAGCACGGGCAGCTCGACGGGCAGCACGAGCTTCACGACGACGTGGAACATCGGCAGCTCGGGCAGCGGCAGCGAGACCCTCGACGGCTCGTACGAGATCAGCGCCCTGCCCTTCGACGACCGCGACATCGCCGGCGAGGCCAAGCGCGCACAGGTCGTGCTCAACCGTCGCCACCCGTATGCGCCGCCGTCGCTCGCGGGCGGCCATGACCGGCGCGTGGACGACTGGGTCGACCTGCAGTGGACCCCCAACTCCGAGCGCGACATCCTCGGCTACCGCGTGATGTGGGCGGGCCCCGACGGCACGGTCGCCAACGGCGACGACACGCAGGTCTGCCCCTCGCCGTCGGCCGGGACGATGCTCGACACGTCGGCCACGAGCTGCGCCGACCTCAACCCGCCCAGCGGCTCGACGACCTACTACATCGTCGCCGTCGACCGCGCGCCCGACAACCAGCTGCGCGACGGCGACCGCCGCGCGATCGTGATCTCCTCGGCCGGCGGCCAGCCGCATGCGCCGACGGGCCCGCTGACGGTCCAGACGGTCGACAACCAGCCCAAGCTGAGCTGGAACGCGCCCTCGTCGGGCAGCGTGAGCTTCTACCGGATCTACCGCGACGGCACGGCCGTCGGCTACGCCGATCGCTACGGGCGCACGTCCGGCACCGGCACGACCTTCACCGACGACAGCCCGGAGGAGGTCGCGCACCGCTACTGGGTGACGACCGTCGACAGCTCCTTCAACGAGTCCGACCCGATCGGGCCGGTGACCTGGTCGCCATGAGGCTCCGGGACGAGCACGGCTTCTCGCTCATCGAGCTGCTGATCGTCATGTCGATCTCGATCGTCGTGCTGGGGGCGACGCTCACGACGTTCAACGGCATGACCCGGTCCGAGCGCGACAACGACTCGCTCAACGACACGGCACAGCTCGCACGCAACGCGCTCGACGTCCAGGCGCGCCAGCTGCGCAACGTCGCAAAGCGCGTGGCGAGCCCGGTCATCGACACGGTCTCGGGCTATGACCTCATCTTCCAGACCTCCGACCCCAGCCGCACGTGGGTGCGCTACTGCCTGGACACGACCGCGCCCGCGTCGACCGACCGCGCCCGGCTGTGGGTGGCCGAGCTCGGAGTGCCGAGCTCGGCCACGGCGACGCCGGTCACCGCCGGCATGCGCGGCGGCTGCCCGGGCACGGGCTGGTCGACGACGAGCGTCGTCACCGACTACGTCACGAACCGCCGCGCCGGCCAGGACCGCCCGCTGTTCGAGTACGGCTGCAGCGCGGGCACGACGTGCGCGGCCAGCGCGGCGACGTACGACCAGATCGTGAGCATGACTGCGCAGACGTTCGTCGACACGACGCCGGGCACCGGGCCGCGCGAGATTCGCGTCGTCTCCGGGGTCTACCTGCGCAACCAGAACCAGGCGCCGGTCGCGAGCTTCGTGACCACGCCGACGTCGACCTCGCGCACGATCGTGCTCAACGCCTCCGGCTCGAGCGACTTCGAGGGCCGCACGCTGAACTACTACTGGTTCAAGGGCGTCATGCCGGCGTCCGCGAGCATCGACTGCGGGCACCCCACGGTGACCGGGAACGGCCCGCCGCGCACGCTCTGGGGCAGCGCCGGCTACCTGGGGGAGGGCATCACCCTGAACTACACGTTCCCGCTGACCGACGGCATCGCCAACGCGCTGGTCCCCGTCGGGCTCGTCGTCTGCGACCCGGGCGACCGCTATGCGACCGCCGGCGTGCCCCCGCAGGGCGCCATCACCGTGAACATCCCGAGCTGAGGAAGGCCATGCGACGCCCCGACGACATGCGTGCCGAAGACGGATCGATCCTCGTCATCGCGATGGTGCTCATGGGGGTCATGCTCGCGATCGGCCTGGCCTCGTTCACGTTCGTCGACGGCCAGCAGACGCGCGGGCGCGAGCAGCGCGAGCGCGAGACGTCGCTGAACCTCACCGAGGCGGTGCTCTACAGCCAGGGCTTCGCGCTCGCACAGTCGTGGCCCGGCAACGCCGCCGCCGCCGCGACGATCCCCACGACCTGCACCTCGGCGTCGGTCCAGCCCCTGTGCCCCGACCCGAGCACGCTCGCCGCCGGGAACTCCTCCTCGCCGGCGTCGGCGAACTTCACGAGCCCCGACGCCTCCTCGAACGTCACGTGGACGACGCACATCCGCGACAACGGCGGGCCGATCTCCGACGCGTTCGTCTACTCGCAGGTCGACGCGCCGCAGACCGGGACGAACGTCAAGACCGGCGCCGCGTACACCTGCCCGGCGCCGTGCAAGTGGGACGCCAACGGCGATCTCAAGCTCTGGGTCCAGGCGCGCGGGGTCGTCCACGGCGGCATCCGCAACGTCGTCGCGCTGCTCAAGCGCGAGCAGTTCTCCGAGCCGTTCCCGCGCAACGGCGTGACCGCCGGGAGCTTCGAGACGACCAACCAGGGCAACAAGACGATCATCGACTCGACCGGCTCGCAGGTCGTCGTGCGCTGCACGGCGCTGACGGCGGCCTGCACGGACTACAACGCGGCCAAGGGCCAGGTGCTGCCGGCGACGATCGTGCGCGACCCGGCGACGCCGCCGGCCATGACAGCGGCGCAGATCGGGCGCTTCATGGCGGTGGCAAAGAGCGCAAGCCCGTCGACGTACTACACGTCCTGTCCGGCGAGCCTCACCGGCACCGTCGTGTTCATCGACCTGCCGTCGTCTGCAACCACCTGCACGGACTCCAACAACGGCGTCTACAACTCCTCGACCGATCCCGGCATCGTCATCATGCCGCGCGGATCGCTGTCGATGAAGGGCTCGCTGTACGGGCTCGTCTACATGGCCAACGAGCAGAACACCTCCGGCCCGGTCCTCACGCTGCAGGCCAACTCCGAGGTCTTCGGCGGCGTCGCCGTCGACGGCCCGGGCCGCCTGGTCGTCGGTCAGGCGAGCACCCCGCGGCCGACGATCACCTACGTGCCCAACGCGTTCAACTCGCTCGCGACCTACGGGACCACCGGGCTCGTGCAGAACACCTGGCGCGAGCTTCCGCCGAGCTGATCTGGCGTCCTCGCGCGCCATCGGCCAGACTCGGCGGCCGTGGCCCCGGCTCTCGCCCTTCTGCGCGCCCCGGCGCGCCATCCGCTCGCCGCGGCGCTGACGGCCGTCCTCGCGGCGGCGGTCGTGGCGGTCCGCCGCGACGACGGTGCCGAGCTGGTCCTCGGGCTCGTCCTGGTGGGGTTCCTCGTGCCGATCTCGCTCGCCGACCTGGACCGCATGATCATCCCCAACCGGCTGACGCTGCCCGCCGCGCTGCTGGCCGTCGCGCTGGGCACGGCGCTCGATCCGGGCGGCGAGGCGGGCCGGCTGCTCGCCGGAGCCGTGGCCGGCGCCGTCCTGGCGATCCCGTCGCTGCTGCGCCCGGCCGGGATCGGCATGGGCGACGCGAAGCTCCTCGCGGTGCTGGGCCTCTTCCTCGGGGAGGGCGTCGCGGCCGCCTTCGTCGTCGCCTTCTGCGCCGGCGCGGTCGCGGGCATCGTGATCATGGTGCGCCGGGGTGTGGCCGAGGGACGCAGGACGCCGATCCCGTTCGGTCCGTTCCTCGCGCTCGGCGGCGTGGTCGGGGTGCTCGCGGGGGACGCGATCATGCGCCTGTACGTCAGCGCCTTCTGATCGCCGCGCCGGCCCGCCGCGCGCGCCGCGCCCGCGCTGGACATTTCGCCCATTCCCGGGCCGTGGGCCCTGGACATTCAGGCCAATCGCGATCGATCCGGTGTGTCATCGGCGCCTGCCTGCCGATTCCGGGTGTGCATGGGACGCTCACGTTCTTCGACACTCGTAGGCCTCACGATCGAGCCCGGCCGCATCGCCGCGGCGCAGGTCAGCGTGAACGGCAGGATCGTCGTGCAGAACGGCGCCTGCGCCGAGCTTGCGCCCGGGATCGTGCGCGACGGCGAGGTTGCCGACGCCGACGGCCTGGCCGAGGCGCTACGCGGCATGTGGCGCGAGAACCGCGACCTCGACCGCCGGGTGCGCATCGGCGTCGCCAACGCCCGCATCGTGGTCCGCACGCTCTACCTGCCGCCGATCGACAACGCCAAGGAGCTCGCGACCGCCGTTCGCTTCCAGGCCAAGGACGAGGTCCCGATGCCGCTCGAGAACGCGGTGCTGGACTTCCACTCGGTCGGCATGGTCGATACCGCGGAAGGCCCGCGTCAGCGCATCATCCTCGTCGCCGCGCGCCGCGACATGCTCACCAAGATGCTGACCGCCGCCCGCGCGGCGGGCCTCAAGCCGGAGGGCATCGACCTCTCCGCCTTCGGGATGGTCCGAGCCCTGCAGCAGCCGGGCGAGGCCGCCGGGCCCGAGCTGTACGTCTCGGTTGGCGGCCTGACGAACCTGGCGGTCTCCGACGACGGGATCTGCGGATTCACGCGCGTCGCCGGCAGCGGCCTGGAGAGCCTGGCCGTCGAGCTCGCCGAGCGCCGCGAGCTGACGCTCGAGCACGCCCGCATGTGGCTGCACCACGTCGGCCTCGAGACCGACCTGGCCGAGATCAAGGGCGACGAGCAGATCGTGGCCGACGCCCGCTCGATCCTCTCCGGCGGCGTGCGCCGCATCGCCGCCGAGGTGCGCGGCTCACTGGACTTCCACCACGGGCAGGTCGACGCCGCGGCCACCGTGCAGCGCGTCGTGCTCACCGGACCCGCGGTCGCAATCGCCGGCTTCTCGTCCGCCCTGGAGACAGAGCTGGGCCTCGAGGTGCAGGAGCGCGTCGTGGGCGGCGCCCGCGACAACGACCTCGGTGCGCTCGAGGCAGCCTGCCTCACCGTGCCGGCCGGCCTCGCCGTCGAGCAGCGTCCGGGCGCATGAAGGCCGTCAACCTCATCGAGCCGGACGCCCGCGGCCGCGTCTGGCGAAAGGCCGGATCGCCGGGCACGCGCGCCCCGCGCGGGGACATCGGCGCGATCGTGCTGCTGGGGGCGCTGACGATCGCCGTGCTCATGACCGGCGCCTGGGCGATGAGCGGCAAGCAGCTCTCCGACGGCAGGGCGCAGCTCGTGCGCGCCGACCAGGCTGCGCAGACCGCCGAGGCGAAGGTCGCCTCGCTGGCGCCCTACAAGGACTTCGCCGCGCTCAGCAAGGCGCGCCAGGAGACCGTCTCAGGCCTTGTCGACGGGCGCTTCGACTGGTCCGCGGGCCTGCACGAGGTCGCCCGCGTGTTGCCCGCCGACGTCGACCTCATCTCGCTGGTCGGGACGACGACCCCGACCTCTGCGGTCCAGGGCGCCGGGGGCGCGGGCGGATCGCTGCGCTCGGCGAGCCCCGACCCGGCGATCGACCTCATCGGCTGCGCGAAGAGCCAGGCGCGCGTCGCCCAGCTGCTGGCGCGGCTGCGCGCGATCGCCGGCGTCAAGCGCGTCAGCCTTGCCAGCTCGGAGAAGTCCGACAGCGCATCGCTGAGCGACACCGACTGCCGGTCCTCGACGCAGATGCCGCAGTTTCAGATCACCGTCTTCTTCAAGGCCCCGCCCGGCCTCGTCGCCGCGACGGCCGCGACGACCCCCGTCGCCACCACGACCCCAGCTCCCGCTCCTGCTCCAGCCGGAGGTGCCCGATGAGGGCTCAGATGCGCATCCTGCTCGCCGGGTTCGCCGGCGTCGCCGTGATCGGCGGATTCTGGTTCGGGCTCATCGCTCCCAAGCGCGCCGACAGCGCGAAGGTGCAGGACCAGATCTCCCAGGCGCAGGCGCGCCGTGACGCGGCGGTGGCCGCGGCGGCCTCGGCCGATCAGGCCCGCCTGTCCTACGAGCACGACTATGCAACGGTCGCGCGCCTCGGCAAGGCCGTTCCGGCCGACGACGACGTCGCCTCGCTCCTCTACCAGGTCGAGTCCGTCGCCCGCGCCAACCGGATCGACTTCCGCTCGGCGAAGCTGACGGCCGGCGCGGCCCCCGTGGTCGACGCCAAGCCCGCGGCCGATGCCTCGACGGCGGGTGCCGGCAAGGGCAAGAGCGCGGATCCCACCGCTCCAAGCCAGCAGCCCCAGACGGCGGTCGCCCCGGTCATCGGGCAGGCGCCGCCCGGCGCGGTCGTCGGATCCGCCGGGCTGCTCACGCTCCCATTCGCATTCAGCTTCGACGGCGGCTACCTGCACATGCAGCGCATGCTCGGCGCGATCGACCGGCTGGCCGACGCGACGGGCGGCAGGATCTCGGTCCGCGGGCGCCTGCTCACCGTCGACGGCTTCTCCCTGACCGCGAGCCGCTTCGGCTTCCCGAAGGTCAAGGCCCAGGTCAGCGCGACCGCCTACATCGCACCGGCCGCCGCGGGCGTCCCCGGCGCCCCGGCCGTCCCCGGCACGGCGGCCGCGGCGACCCCGCCGGCTGCCGGCAGCCCCGCGGGCGGCGCACTGGCGCCGCCGACGGCAACCGCATCGATCCAGCCGGTCGGCCGATGATCGACCGGGTCCTCACCCCGCTTCGCACCGCCCTGCGCGAGCTCGTCGAGCGGCGCCTGTGGCCGATCGCGGTCGTGCTGCTCGTCGCGCTCGTCGCCGTGCCGGTCGTCATCCGCTCCTCGCCGGGAGACGCCGCTGCGCCGGCCGCCGCCGTGACCCCGGCGGCGCCCCGCGGCACCGAATCGGCGATCACCGTCGTGGAGCCGGCCGAGGCCGGTCCCAGCCGGCCCGGCGCGGTGCGCGACCCGATCTACGCCCCGGCCAAGCCAAAGGACTCCACGACGACCACCACCACGGTCACGTCGTCCGCACCCTCGCCCTCCTCGTCCTCGTCGCCCTCGTCCGGCGCTGTGGCCCCGGCGTCGCCGGCGACTGCCGGGCCGAAGCCCGCCGCGACGGGCAGCGGCGACGCAACGGCCCCCTCGCCGACGCCCGACTCCAAGCCTGCCGCGAGCACCACCGACGCGCCCGTCGTCTACCGCACGCACGTGCGCTGGGGCGCCGACGACCAGGCAGCGGTGCGCAGCCTCTCGCGCCTGCAGCCGCTCGGGGGGCTCTCGGACCCCGCGCTGCTGTACCTCGGCACGACCAGGCACGGCGCACGCGCCCTCTTCCTGCTCGGCCCCGACGCGATCGCGGACGTCCGCGACGGCGAATGCGCCGAGAACACCTGCCGCGTCATCTCGCTGAAGGCGGGCCGGTCGATCGCGATCGGCGTCGTCGGCCGCGAGGGCGCCGCCTCGCGCAGCTACGACCTCGTCGTCGACGCGGTCGTCGCGCAGCCGGCCGCCGACGAGTCGACGGCGCTCGAGCTGCGCGGCCGCGTGCACCACGACGGGCGCGACGCCCTGCGGGCCATGATCCGCGATCCCCGCACCGCCGCGGCGATCGGGCAGTTCCGCTTCGACCGCAGCCTCGGCGCGGTCGTCGCAATCGACGCTCCATAGACTCACGGGCCGTCATGGCCCTCCGCCTCATCACCGCCGGCGAGTCGCACGGCCCCGGTCTCACCTGCCTGCTCGAGGGCCTCCCGGCGGGCCTCGTGCTCGACGAGGCCACGATGAACCGCGACATGTCGCGCCGCCAGCTCGGCCACGGCCGTGGCGGGCGGATGAAGATCGAGCGCGACCGCGCGGAGGTCACCGCGGGCGTGCGCCACGGCGTGACGATGGGCAGCCCGATCGCGCTGCAGATCGCCAATCGCGACTACGCCAACTGGGAGGAGCGCATGAACCCCTGGCCGGTGGAGGCGCAGATCCCCGAGGTCCACCTCCCGCGCCCGGGCCATGCCGACCTCGTCGGCACGCAGAAGTACAAGCTCTCGGACGTGCGCAACGTCCTCGAGCGCGCGAGCGCGCGCGAGACCGCGGCGCGCGTGGCGGGCGGGGCGCTCGCGCGCACGTTTCTCAGCGCACTCGGCGTCGAGGTGCGCTCGCACGTCGTGCAGATCGGCAGCGTCGTGGCGCCGCCGCGCGAGGCGCCGCCGGCCGTCGCCGACTTCGAGGGCGTCGACGACGACCCGGTGCGCTGCCTGGACCGCGAGGCGAGCCGCGCGATGGTCGCCCACATCAACGTGCAGCGAAAGGCGAACGAGTCGCTGGGCGGGGTCTTCGAGGTCGTCGCGTTCGGGCTCGTGCCGGGACTCGGCTCGCACGTCTCCTGGGAGGAGCGCCTGGACGGACGCCTCGCCGGCGCGCTGTGCTCGATCCAGGCGATCAAGGGCGTGGGGCTGGGGGAGGGCTTCGACCTCGCCGGCAAGCCCGGCTCGGAGGCCCACGACGAGCTCTTCTACGACGAGGAGCGCGGGTACTTCCGCGAGACCAACCACGCCGGCGGGCTCGAGGGCGGCATGACCAACGGCGAGACGCTCGTCGCGCGCGCGGCGATGAAGCCGCTGCCCACGCTGACCAAGCCGCTGCGCTCGGTCGACATCGCGACGAAGCAGCCCGCGCAGGCGCTGCGCGAGCGCACCGACTCCTGCACGGTGCCGGCCGCGGGCGTGGTCGGCGAGGCGATGGTCGCCTTCGTGCTCGCCGACGCCTACCGGACGAAGTTCGGCGGCGACCACATGGACGACGTCGTCGCCGCGGTGCAGGCCTACCGCGAGCGGATCCAGTGGCGGGCTCCCTAGTCTTCGTCGGCTTCATGGGGGCCGGGAAGTCGTCGGCCTTCGACGACGTCCTGGACACCGACACGCTCATGGAGGAGCAGATCGGGATGAGCATCGCGCAGTTCTTCGCGGTCCACGGCGAGCGGCGCTTTCGCGGCCACGAGGAGGAGGTCGTCCTGCGCGCACTGCGCTCGGGCGCGCCGGGGATCTCGCTGGGCGGCGGCGCCGTCCTCTCCGAGCGGGTGCGCGCCGCGCTGCGCGACCACACGGTCGTCTGGATGGACGTCAGCGACGAGACCGCCTGGGCGCGCGCCGCCGGCGACGACCGGCCCCTGGCGCGCGACCGCGAGGCCTTCGCCGCCCTGCACGCCGAGCGCCGGCCGGTCTACGAGTCGATCGCCGACGCGTTCCTGCCTGAGGGCGACCGGCTCGTGCGGCGCGCGCTGCCGGCGCTGGAGTCGCTGCGCGAGGCGCCCGCCGGCACGAAGCTCGTCTACGCCGACACCGCCGGCGGCGAGTACCCGGTGTTCGTCGGCCGCGGGCTCATCGGCGGGCTGCCGCGGCCCGGGCGGCGGGCGTTCGTCGTCACCGACGCCAACGTGGCCGCCCACCACGGCGCCGCGCTCGCGGGCGCGCATCGCACGATCGCGATCGAGCCGGGCGAGGAGCACAAGACGCTGGCGGTCGCCGAGCGCGTCTGGCGCGAGCTGGCCGCGGAGGGCATGGGCCGCGACGACCACGTCGTCGCCCTCGGCGGCGGGGTCGTCGGGGACCTGGCCGGCTTCTGCGCGGCGACCTACCAGCGCGGCGTGCCGATCGTGCAGGTCCCGACGACGGTCGTCGCGCAGGTCGACGCCGCGCTGGGCGGCAAGACCGGGATCGACCTGCCCGAGGCCAAGAACTACGTCGGCGCCTACCACCAGCCGGCGGCGGTGATATCCGATCTCGACACGCTGGAGACCCTGCCCGCGGCAGAGCACGCCGCCGGCTACGCGGAGGTCGTCAAGACGGCCCTGATCGCGGGCGGCTCGCTGTGGGAGCGGGTGGCCTCGGGAGCGGCGGTCGACGAGCGCATCGTGCTCGACTGCGCGCGAACGAAGATCGGCGTCGTCGCCGCGGACGAGCGCGACGGCGGCGCCCGCCAGCTGCTGAACCTCGGCCACACGGTCGGCCACGCGATCGAGACGGTCACCGGCTACCGGCGCTATCGCCACGGCGAGGCGGTCGCGCTCGGGCTGCTCGCGGCGCTGCGGCTGAGCGGGGCAGAGCAGCTGCGCGAGCAGGTGCGCGAGCTGCTGGTGGGCGCCGGGCTGCCCGTGACGCTCGAGGGCGCCGACCCGGAGGAGGTCGTCGCCGCGACGCGGATGGACAAGAAGCGCGTCGGCGACAACGTGCCGTTCGTGCTCGTGCAGGCGCCGGGCGAGGCCCGGTTCGGCCAGCGCGTGGCGGCCGCGGACGTGCTGGCCGCCGTGGAGGAGCTCGTCGCGACCTGAGGGCACCACCGCGCCGGGGCCGCCTGCATGGCAGAGTCCACCTCGCAGATGGCCAACGCCCGCAACCGCATCCACGTCATGCACGGGGTCAACCTCGACCAGATCGGCCGGCGCGACCCGCAGCACTACGGCGGCATGACCTTCCTCAAGCTCGAGCAGGCGATCGACGGCTTCGCCGACGAGCTCGACCTCGACGCCCGCTTCTTCCAGACCAACCACGAGGGCGAGTTCGTCGAGGAGCTGCACCGCGTGCGCGACCTCGCCGACGGCGTCATCGTCAACGCCGGCGCGTGGTCGCACTACTCGCGCGCGATCGGCGAGGCGCTGGCGTTCGCCGCCGTGCCCGCCGTCGAGGTCCACCTCTCCGACGTGATGGCGCGCGAGCAGTGGCGCCACGTCTCGGTGCTGACGGAGAGCTGCATCGCGACGATCTCGGGCAAGGGCGCCGACGGCTACCGCGATGCGTTCGCGGCGCTCAAGGCGGCGCTCGTGGGCGCTCCGCCGGTGGACCCGACGCGATCGTGAGCGCCATGGACGCGCGCGTCGACGCCCTGCTGGCCGCGGTCGCCGAGCGCGAGCTCGACGCGCTGCTGGTCTCCAACCTCGTCAACATCCGCTGGCTGACGGGCTTCTCGGGCTCCAACGCCGCCGCCGTCGTCGGCGCCGCCCAGCGGCGCTTCGTGACCGACTTCCGCTACCTCACCCAGGCCGCCGACCAGGTCGGCGACGCCTGGGAGCGCGAGATCGACAGCGATCTGCTCAAGCGCGTCGCCGGCGGCCTGCCCGGCGGCGCCTTCAAGCTCGGCTTCGACGACGCCGACGTCAGCGTCAAGCAGCACGCCCAGCTGGCGGAGCTCGTCGGCGAGGACGTCGAGCTCGTTCCCGCGGGCGGGATCGTGGAGGCGCTGCGGGCCGTCAAGGACGCCGACGAGATCGACGCGATCCGCGCCGCGTCGCGGCTCGCGGACGCCGCGTTCGAGGAGGTCGTCGGCGCCGGGATCGTCGGGCGCACCGAGCGCGAGGTGGCGCTGGACCTCGAGGTCGCGATGCGCCGCCGCGGGGCCTCCGCCGCCTCGTTTCCGCCGATCGTCGCCGCCGCCGAGCACGGCGCGCTGCCACACGCCGAGCCGCGCGACGTGCCGATTCCCGCCGGCACGCTCGTCGTCATCGACTGGGGCGCGCAGCTCAACGGCTACGCCTCGGACTGCACGCGCACCGTCGCGACCGGCGAGCTCGATCCGCGCGACCGGGCGGTCTACGACGTCGTCCTGGCGGCGCAGGAGGCGGCGCTGGAGGCCATACGCCCCGGCCCCACCGGCCGCGAGGTCGACGCGATCGCGCGCACGATCATCGACGGGGCCGGCCACGCCGAGCACTTCGGCCACGGGCTGGGCCACGGCGTCGGCATGGAGGTCCACGAGGGCCCGCGCCTGTCCAAGCTCGGCAAGGACCCGCTGGCCGCGGGCAACATCGTGACCGTTGAGCCGGGGGTCTATGTCCCCGGTGCCGTCGGGGTGCGGATCGAAGACCTCGTCGCCGTCACGGCCGAAGGACACGAGGTGCTCACCGGGCTGCCGAAGGAGCTGCGGACCGTCGAGTAGCCCGCCGGCGCGCTCAAGCGCCGGCGCACGCGCGCCGATGGCGAGGGTGTGAGCGCGCGCCTTCGCAGCGAATGGCCCTGGTGGCTCGGCGCGCTGCTGGGCGTGGCCGCGATGACCTGGGTCGGGCTCGTCGGCTTCGCCTGGAACGACTACGACAACGAGGCGTCCGCCGCCTTCCTGGCGTTGAGTCACGGCGACCTCGGTGGCTTTCTCGCGCACGTGCCCGTCTATGGCGGCTCGATGATCCTGCGCGCGCCCTTCGCGGGCGCGGTCGCCGCGCTCGGCGGCGGCGAGCTGGCGGTCTACCGCGCCGTCTCCATCCCCTGCCTGCTGGCCGTGGCGACCCTCGGCATCGTGCTGGCCAGGCGGATGGGCGGGCGCGGCCGCTCCGTGGGCGTCCGCGCGCTCGTGCTCGGGCTCTGCGTCGCCAACCCGGTGACGGTGCGCGCGCTGGACATCGGCCACCCGGAGGAGCTTCTGTGCGCCGCGCTGGCGATCGGCGCGGTACTCGCTGCGAGCGACCGCCGGACGATCCTCGCCGCCGTGCTGCTCGGGCTGGCGATCGCGACGAAGGCGTGGGCCGTGCTGGCGATCGGGCCGGTCCTGCTCGCGCTGCCCGGGCGCAGGCTGCTCGCCCTCGGTATCGCAGGCGCCGTCGCCGCGATGGTGCTCGCCCCGATCGTCCTCTTCGCGCCGCACGTCACGGCGCTCGTGGCCGCCGGCACGAG
>JAXDFS010000365.1:0-5317 GCA_034665465.1 Solirubrobacteraceae bacterium | reverse complement strand
CGACGATCAGCCGCTTCGCCTTCGCCCGCGTCGGCGCACCGGTGCACAGCACGCCCAGCGTGCTGGGCGCGCGCGTCGGGCGGCTGCGCTTCCAGACCGAGGACGGCTTCCCCGAGCCCTACCTCCTCCTGCGCGCCAGGATCGACAGCCGTGGGCGCCAGTGGGTGCAGCTGCGGGTGCCCGGACGCCCCAACGGCCGCACGGGCTGGGTCGTGCGAGGAGCGCTCGCCCGCTTCCACATCGCCCATGAGCACCTGCGCATCAATCGCACGACGCTGCTGGCGGTGCTCTATCGCAACGGCACGCCGATCTGGCGCTCGCGGATCGGCGTGGGCACGCCCTCGACGCCGACCCCTGCGGGCCACTACATCGTCCGCGAGCGCTTCAGCATCGCCAAGCGCGGAGGGATCTACGGCCCCTACGCGTTCGGCACCAGCGCCTACTCGGTGCTGTCGGACTGGCCGCGCGGCGGCGTCGTCGGCGTCCATGGCACCAATGCCCCCGGCCTGATCCCGGGGCGCCCCTCGCACGGCTGCGTGCGGGTTCCCAATGCCGCGATCCTGCGCCTCTCGCGCCTCATGCCGGTCGGCACGTCGGTCGAGATCATCTGAGCGCGGGGCGCGGGCTGCTGTAACCGAAACGGGCTCCCGGTGTCTTGTCGACCAGCGGTCAACAAGTCATCGAGAGGAGCTCGGCATGCGATCGGTCACGCAGGGCTGCAGAACCGCAGGAACCTGGGCGTGGCGGCACTTCCGCCTCGTCGCAGGCCTCGCACTGCTCGCCGGCGTCGGGCTGGCGCTGCTCTCCGAGCACGCGGCGATCGCCGCGGTGGACTGGGCGATCGACCCCTGGGCACTCGCCGGCGCGGTCGGGCTGATGGCCGTGGCGCCGCTGCTGCAGGCGCTCACCCTGCGGATCGCGCTGCGCCGTCTGGGCGCGCAGGCTCCGGCGGTCGCGACGCTGCGCGTGTGGGGCCGGTCGTTTCTCATGCGCTACGAGCCGAGCGGGGTCGTCGGATTCGCCTACCGCGTCCGCGAGCGCGAGCGCCTCGGCGCCACCACGCCGCAGGTGCTGACCGCCACCGGCTACGAGCAGCTGGCCGCCGTGACCGCGGGCACGATCGCGGCGGTCGCCGGCTTTCTGATCGCGGGCGTCGACCCGCCGCTGGCGGCCGTGCTGCTGCTCGCCGCTGTCGGCGGCGCGGCCGTGGCGCTGCGCCCGGCGTGGCTCGGCGACCGCGTCGCCCGCTGGTCGGCGCGCCGCGGGATCGCGGTCGCCGGCCCGCTGCGCGGGCGCACCCTCGCCCTGATGGTGGCGATCGATCTCTGCGGCTGGGCCGCGACCGCCGCCGGCGCGACGTTGCTCGCAGCGGGCCTGTTCGGCGCCGCCGCGCCCGGCGGCTTCGTCCTGCTCGGCGCGTTCGCCCTGTCCTGGACGGCCGGCGTGCTGCTGCCGCTGCTGCCTGCCGGCCTGGGCCCGCGCGACGCCGTCCTGGCCGCCGGCCTCGCCGGACTGGCGGGCGCCGGCATCGCAGCGGCGCTGGCGCTCGCCCTGCGCGTCGTGTCGCTGGCGTCCGAGCTCGTCGCGGTCGCGATCGCGGAGGTCGCCGCGGCGGTGCTCGCTCGCCGCGAGCGCGCGACGTCCCTCCCCCGGGCGCGGCTTGCAGGCGCGCCGGCTGCGCGGGGGACCGCGACCGACCGCACGATCGTGGTCGTGCCGACCTACGACGAGCGCGAGGCGCTGCCGCTGTTTCTCGAGCGCTTCGCCGCGACCGGCTTCGATCTGCTCGTCGTCGACGACGGCTCCCCCGACGGCACCGGCGACCTGGCCGACGAGCTCGCCGCGCAAAGGCCGTGGATGCACGTCATGCACCGCGCGCAGAAGGACGGGCTTGGCATGGCCTACCGGGCGGGGTTCGGGTGGTGCCTGGCCGCCGGCTACGGCGTCATCGCACAGATGGACTGCGACCTGTCGCACCCGCCGGAGAAGCTCGCCGAGATGCGCGACGTCCTGCTCGAGCGCGACGCGGGCCTCGTCCTCGGCTCGCGCTACGCACCGGGCGGCGGAACGGACGGCTGGAGTCGCACGCGGCTGGCGCTCAGTCGCGCCGGCTGCGGCGCGTCGCGCCTGGCGCTGGGCCTGCCGTACAGCGATCTCAGCGGCGGCTTCAAGGTCTGGCGAGCCGACTGCCTCGCGGCGATCGCCATGGACGAGATGCTCAGCGCGGGCTACGCCTTCCAGGTCGAGACGACCCAGCTCGCCCATCTCGCCGGCGCGCGCATCGAGGAGGTGGCGTTCGTCTTCTCCGAGCGCGTCGCCGGGGCGTCGAAGATGACCCTGCGGATCTCCCTGGAGGGCATCCGCGTGACGCTCGCGCTGCGCCGCCACCACCGCCGCGGCCGCCGGCCCGGTCTCCCGGTGGCGCTGTAGCCTACGTCCGCACGCGCCCGTAGCTCAGCTGGATAGAGCGCCGCCCTCCGGAGGCGGAGGTCGCAGGTTCGAATCCTGCCGGGCGCGTGAGACGCCATGCGCCGCCAATCGCCAACGATCATCGCCGTGCTCGTCCTCATGTGCCTGCAGGCTCTGTCGGGCTGCGGCGGGTCGTCGTCGAAGCCCGCGACCACGACAACCGCCACGGCCGCCGTCGCCGAGAAGCCGCTGGACCAGTCCCAGCGCGACCGCGTCGACCGCGTCGACCAGAGGGTCATCTCGTCGGCGTCGCTGTTTCTCTCCAAGATCAACCGCTGCGCTGCGCGCAAGCGCCGCAAGGCGTGCGTGAAGTCGGCGATCGCCCCGGCGGAGAGGGCTGTCCGCAACGCCCGCGCCACGCTGGTGGCGCTGAAGGCCGCGGCGGGTGGGCAGTGCGCGGATGCGCTGTCGACCGTGAAGGACAAGATCACCGACGTGACCGACGTGCTGGGTCCCATGGCACAGGCGACGCAGACCGGCGACGTCGCGGTCTCGACGCGTCTCGGCGCCAACGCCCAGACCGAGTTGCGCAGCTTCGCCGCCCTCTCGCTCTCGGCGCAGACCGTCTGTACCGGCTGAGCGCAGCGGGCGCCCAGCCACCCAGGGCGTATCCTGTCGGGGTACGACACCGCCGGATGCGACAGCCCCACCGCATTCGCGTGGCTTCAGACAGCCGGGAGCGAGCGAGGAGCAGCGATGAGCGTTGACGACGCATCGGGTCCCGTCAAGGCGGCCCACAAGGCGGCGATCGAGGAAGTGGCTCGGCGCAACGAGGCGGCGCACAAGGCCGTCAAGGAGAAGAAGAAGGCATCCGACCTCAAGGCCGAGATCTACCGCCGCAAGGTCGAGCGCGACAAGTAGCCGCGCCCGACCCGGACAGCTTCGTCCGTCAGAGCTTGTTCTGGAGCTCCTGGAGCTTCCGGCGCTCCTCGTCCATGTCAAGCGACGCGATGTGCTCCTCGGCGTCGCCGATGGGGTCGCCGACGGTGCCCTCCGGCTGAGGGCTCGGGTTCGAGTCGCTCATGTGCCCGGACGCGAGGTCGTCGACCTGGTCGGCAACCGCGTCGTCGCCGCTGTCCTCTGAACCGGATGCGTCGGGGGCGTCCGTGGTGGCGTCGGCGTCGGGGGCGTCCGTGGTGGCGTCGGCCTCGGGGGCGTCGTCCTGCTCCTGCACATCGTCGTCTGACATGCGCGTCCTCTCCTTGTGGGGTCTCGAACGACCTACCCGGTCACCGCCACAACCTCACGCCGGGGCGCGCCCCGGCCGGCGCTCAGGAGGCGAAGAACGCGCGCAGATGCTCGGCCACGATCCCGGGCTGCTCCTCGGCCGGGAAGTGCCCGCAGCCGGGGATGTACTCGATCCGCACGTCGTCGGCGTGCTCGGCGACGTCCTTGATCATCCCCGGCGTGAAGAAGGGGTCGTCGAGGCCGTGCAGCCAGAGCGTCGGCGTGGTCAGCCGCCGGTCGCGGTAGAGCCCGCGGACCCAGCGCGGGTACTCGTAGAGCTGGAAGGTCCGGTAGACCTGCGACGCCGCGCGTGCGCGGTCGGGGTCGGCGAAGCGCGGCGCGAACTGCTCGCCGTACTCGGGCACCACCGTCTCGGTCTGCTTCGTGATCGCGCCGACGACCTTGCCCACGATGCGCGGGGAGGCGTTGATGCGGCGTCCCAGGACGGGGCTGGCGAGCAGTCCCTGGTAGGTCATCCCGACGAGCTGCTTGGGCACACCCTTGAGCGAGAGCGTCGGCCAGACGTGCCCGGTGTTCATGGGGACGAAGCGCTCGACGCGGTCGGGATGGTTCAGGCAGACGAGGAAGCCGACGACGCCGCCCCAGTCGTGGCCGACGAGCGCCAGCCGGTCGATGCCGAGCGCGTCCAGGACCCCGACCACGTCCTCGGCGAGCTGCACCTTGCGATAGCCGCCGGGCGTCGGCTCGCTCCAGCCGAAGCCGCGCAGGTCCATCGCGAGCACGCGGTGGCTGCCGGCGAGCAGCGGCATGAGCCGCCGCCACGCCCACCAGTGCTGCGGCCAGCCGTGCAGCAGCAGGACCGGCGGGCCGCTGCCAAGCTCGGCCACGTGCAGGCGCGCCCCGCGAACGTCGAGGAAGTGGTGCTCGGCCCCCTCGAGATCGGGCATCGAAGTGAGATCCATCAGTTGCGAGGCTACTCGCCCCCGCTGCGGCCGCCGGGGATATGGGGCAGCGCGCTAGGCGTTCTCGCGCTTGCGCTGCTCCAGCGTCTCGCGGATCTGCGCCATCGCCCCGCCGACGCGCTTGAGGTCCCAGTGCGACAGCGTCACGAGCCGCATCGGCGTGATCGCGATGACCGATGCCGTGCGCAGCGTCTTCTCAAGCAGGGCGATCTCGCCGAAGAAGTCACCGGGACCGAGTGTCGCGAGTCGCTCGCCGGCGCGCACGACCTCGGCCTCCCCCTCCTCGATGGCCATGAACTCGTAGGCGTAGTCGCCCTCGTTGAGCAGGCTCTTGCCGGCCGCCACGGAGGTCTCGGTCGCGAATGTCGCGACCTCGTGCAGCGTGCCGTCGTCGAGCGATGCGAAGACGGGGATGGCCTTGAGCCGCTCGGGATCCATTGGACTGAAATCTAACCCAGTGCGGGCATCGCCTGCACGAGCGAGAGCACCGGCGCGAACAGGTCGCCCTGATCGGCGACCCGATCGAGCACCTGGCGGGCGTCGAAGGCGAGCTGCTGCGGGTCGCCGGAGTCCAGGCAGCCGCGCACCTCGTCCCAGGTGACCGGCGTCGACGCCGTCGGCCGGTCGCGTGCGCGCAGCGAGTACACGCAGACGGTCGTCTTGTGCTCGTCGTTCTGGCTGTAGTCGATGAACACCTT
>JAXDFS010000364.1:0-5890 GCA_034665465.1 Solirubrobacteraceae bacterium | reverse complement strand
CGGTCGACAGCGCGCTCGGGAGCTTCTCGGCGACCTTGCCCATCGCCTCCTGCACGAGGCCGAGCGCCAGCAGCAGCGTGCGCTGCGCGGGGCGCATGTCGTCGGGGACGTCGAGCGCGGTCGCGCGCTTGGTCTGCCCGGCGGCGGCGACGCGCAGCTGGTTGATCTGCGACTGCACGTCGGTCGACGTCGTGGCGCCCTGCGCGAGCGCCTTGAAGAAGTCGTCGGCGTTGACGTTCGCGCTCTGCACGACCGTGGCGACGTTGCGGTTGTAGTCCTTCAGCGCCTGCTCCTGGCGGCTGTTCAGACAGCCGTTGATGCCCAGCACCAGCAGCACGACGACCAGCACGCCGACGCCGAGCGCGACGGCGCGACGCACGAGCAGCTGCTGTGGATCGGAGCCCGGCCCGGGCGAAGCGGACGCCGGTCGTCGCGGCCGCGTGCGGGTCGTGCGGGGCTCGTCATCGTCGAAGAAGGACAGGAGTCCGCTCCTTGGCGAGATCGCGGATCGTTTCAGTATGACCGCGCATGCTGCGCGGGAAGTCAGCTGCAACTTTGCCGCCAGCGGGCTGTTTCCTGCATTGAGGCGACAGGAGCAGATGACCTCCACGCCGAATGCAGAGCCGGTGCCCCACGCCCATACGCCCGCGCCGGCAGCCCTTCAGGGCGAGATCGTGCTCGCGCGCTACCGCCTGGGCCGGCGGCTGGGCGCCGGCGGCATGGGCGTCGTCTATCTCGCCCGCGACGAGCACCTCGAGCGCGACGTCGCCGTCAAGCGGATCGCCCTGGAGCACGACCGTGACGGGCGCGGCGAGCGCGAGGCGATCGCGGCCGCGCGGCTCTCGCACCCGGGGATCGTCGCCCTGTACGAGGCCGGCCGCGACGACGCCGCGCTGTACCTGGTCTCCGAGCTCGTCCGCGGGCGCACGCTGGCCCAGCTGCTGCGCGACGGCGAGCTCTCCGACCGCGAGGTCCTGCGGATCGGCGTGACGCTCTGCGACGCGCTCGAGCACGCCCACGCCCGCGGCGTCATCCACCGCGACGTCAAGCCCTCGAACGTCATCTGCCCCGACGAGCCCCAGGAGGGCGGCGGCGTCGCGAAGCTCACCGACTTCGGGATCGCGCGGATGGCCGACGGGGACGTCCTCACGCGCACCGGCGACATCATGGGCACGCTCGCCTACATGGCCCCCGAGCAGGCGCGCGGCGAGCGCCTGGAGGGCTCGGCCGACGTCTACGCCCTCGGCGTCGTCCTGTACGAGTGCCTCGCGGGCGTCAACCCCGTACGCGCCGGCAACCCGGCGGCAACCGCGCGGCGCGTCGGCATGCGGTTGCCGGCGCTCGGCCGCGTCCGGCGCGACCTGCCGGCGGGGCTGTGCCGCGCGATCGACGCAGCCGTGCTGCCGGAGCCCGCCGCGCGCACAGGCCTGCCTGTCCTGCGCGCGGCCCTGACCGCGGCTGCCGCGGAGGTGTCCGACGTCACCGGCCCGATCGCGGCCGGCGAGGACCCGACGGGCATCGCCGTGCGCGCGCAGACCGCGGCGACGCGCGTGCGCCGCTCGCCCGCGGCGCGCCGCGAGCGCCGCCGCCTGGCGCCCTATCCCGACGTGCCCGACGAGGTCGCCTATCGCCGGCCCGACCCCCTCCCCCCTCGGCGCGTGCGCGGGCGCGGGCGCGGGGAGCGCGAGCAGCAGCCGTACGATCCCGCGCCGGCAGCCGCCGAGCCTGCCGGAGGGCGGCGCCTGCTCGCCCGCCTGGCCGCCGCCGCGGGTGCCGCGGCCCTGGCGGCGGGGGCGCTCGCATGGCTCGGCCCCGAACCACCGCTGCAGGCCTTCGCAGGCGCGGGCGCCGCGGGCGCCACCGTGCTCCTGCTGCCGCGCCTGGGCTGGCTCGTCATGGTCGCGGTGCTGCTGGCCTGGCTGGCGGTCGCCGCGCCCGGGATCGCGCTGCTGGTCGCCGTCGCCGCCGTGCCGGTGCCCTTCCTGCTGCCGCGCCGCGGGACCGCGTGGTCGGCGCCGGCGCTCGCTGCACTACTCGGAACGCTGAGCCTCGCGGGTGCGTGGCCCGCCCTGGCGGGACAGGCGCGACGCTGGCCGGCACGGGCCGCGCTCGGGGCGCTCGGGGCCTGGTGGCTGGCGCTTGCCGAGACGCTGACCTCGACGCAGCTCGTCGCCGGGCCGGGCCCCGGTGTGCTGCCGCGCGGGTCATGGGAGGCCTCCGCGCTGGACGCCGGTCGCGACGCGGTCTGGCCGCTGCTGTCGGGCGGGGCACTCGCGCTGGCGGCCGTGTGGGCGCTCGCGGCCGTGCTGCTGCCGCTGCTCGTCCGCGGGCGCTCGGCGGCCCTGGACCTCGTCGGCGCCGCCGGCTGGGCGGCGACGCTCGCGGCCGCAACGCAGGCCGTCTCGCAGTCGCTGCTGCTGCCCGCGCCGCGCGGCCTGGTCGCCGGCGCGGTCTGCGCGGGCGCGGCCGCGGTCGCCGCCCGCGCCGTCCGCGGACGGGCATGACCCGCCTGAGGCGGGCCGATGGTGGAGCGGTGGCAGTGCTGTCCGTAGCATGAGGCGCATCGATGAGCGTGTTGCGCAATCTCGAGACGAAGCTCGCAGACCTCGTCGAAGGCACCTTCGGGCGCGTCTTTCGCTCCGAGGTGCGCCCGGTCGAGCTGGCTCGCAAGCTGGCTCGCGAGATGGACGAGCACAAGACGGTCTCGGTCTCGCGGACGTACGTCCCCAACGAGTACGTCATCTGGCTGTCGGCGCAGGACCGCGAGCGCCTGGAGAGCGTCGAGGGCTCGCTGATCGAGGAGCTGAGCGCCTATCTGCTCGAGCACGCGCGCCGCGAGAAGCTCGCGCTGCTCTCGCGCCCGGAGATCGAGTTCAAGACCGACGAGGACCTGTCCCTGGGCGAGTTCGGCATCCAGACGCGGCTGGTGCGGCCCGCCGACGAGCCCGATCCCGGCGAGGGCGCGAGCGCCGAGCAGGCCGGCCATGGCAACACGATGATCTACTCGACCGCGGGCCGCATCCGCGGTCCGGTCGAGGAGGCCCAG
Organism: Solirubrobacteraceae bacterium; assembly: GCA_034665465.1. GTDB lineage: Bacteria > Actinomycetota > Thermoleophilia > Solirubrobacterales > Solirubrobacteraceae > CADCVQ01. The sequence continues at coordinate 2,844 of JAXDFS010000364.1, read as the reverse complement.
GGCACCCGCCCGACGCGCGCGCTGCTGCTCGCCGAGGGGCGCCGGCACGTCATCCCGCCGGGCGGCGCGGTCGTGGGGCGCAGCCGCGAGTGCGACGTCGTGCTGTCGGATGCCAACGTCTCCCGGCGCCACGCCGAGATCCGTCCCGCCGCTGCGGGGACGTGGACGATCGCCGACATGGGCTCGACGAACGGCGTGCGGATCAACGGCCGGCAGATCTCGGGCGCCGCCGTGCTCGACGACGGCGACCGCATCGTGCTGGGAACGGCGGAGATCGCCTTCGAGCTCGAATGACCCCGGCTCTCTAGTCTCCGGCACGACATGCTCGAACCGGTCTCCGTCGGGTTGAAGTTCGCCTTCCTGGCGATTCTCTACCTCTTTCTCCTGTGGATCTCGCGCAGCGCGCTGAAGGACCTGCGCCGCGGGGCCTTCGGCGGCGGGCCGCGGGTGCCCGTGGTCGCGGCCGACGAGACCGGGATGCACGCGGCGACCGACCTCGGCGCGCTCGACGCCGATGCCGACATCCGCCCGCGGCTGGTGGCCGAGGCGGTCCCCGGCCTGCAGCGCGGCATGGCCTACGACGTCGCACAGGGCGCGACGCTCGGGCGCGGCGACGTCGAGATCTCACTCGAGGACCCGTTCGCCTCCTCGCGTCACGCGCAGCTCACCCGCCAGGGGGCGATCGTCGTCATCGAGGACCTCGGCTCCACGAACGGCACCTACCTCAACGACGAACTGCTGCGCGGCCCACGTCCGCTGCACCCCGGCGATCGGGTACGCATCGGTGACAGCACGTTCACCTACGACGACCGCTGATCGGGATCCGCATGCTGCGCGTCGCGACAGACCACTTCTCGCACTCCGATACGGGCCGCCAGCGGCGCGCGAACGAGGACGCCTACTACGCGCGCGCGCCGCTCTTCGTCGTCGCCGACGGCATGGGCGGGGCGCAGGCGGGCGAGGTCGCCTCGCGGATCGCGGTCGAGACGTTCGAGCGCGGGTTCGACGACGGCGGATCGGGCAGCGCCGAGCAGATGCTCGCCGAGCGCGTGCGCGAGGCCAACACCCGCATCCACGAGATGTCGCAGGCCGAGCAGGACCGCGCCGGGATGGGCACGACGATCACCGCGGCGCACGTCGGGGCTTACGAGGTGGCGATCGCCCACGTCGGCGACTCGCGCGCCTACCGCCTGCGCGACGACGAGCTCGAGCGCCTCACCGAGGACCACTCGCTGGTCGAGGAGATGCGCCGCCGCGGGCAGCTGACCGCGCAGGAGGCCGACGAGCATCCGCAGCGCTCGATCATCACCAGGGCCCTCGGGCCCGAGCCGAGCGTCACCGTCGACACGCACTCCTGGCGCGGCGCGGCGGGCGACGTCTACCTGCTGTGCAGCGACGGGCTGACCTCGATGGTCCCGGAGGTCCAGGTCGCGGCGCTGCTGCGCGGCGCGGCGTCGCTGCGCGACGCCGGGCGCGCGCTCGTCGATGCCGCCAACGGCGCCGGCGGGCGCGACAACATCACGGTCGTCCTCTTCCGCCTGGAGGAGGTCGCCGAGGCCGAGCCGCTGGTCGACCAGCCGACGAGCGCGGGCCCCGCGGCGCTCTCCACAGCGGAGGTCCGGGCGGCGGTCGCGAGCTCGCCCGCCACCGCGTCGCAGGCCGCGCCGGCGGGGCGAGCGAGCGCGGACCCCAGTCAGCAGCAGCGCCGCCTGCGCCCGAGCGCGCCCGCGCCGGCGCCGGGCAAGCCGCGCCGCGGCCGGCGCCGGGCGCTGGCGTTCGCGGTGATCGCGCTCGTCGTCATCCCGCTCGGCTTCGGCGCCTACATCGCCAACCAGGCCGTCTACTTCATCGGCACCGACAACCAGGGCCTCGTGACGCTCTATCGCGGCCTGCCGTACGCGCTGCCGGCGGGCATCGAGCTCTACAAGCCGATGTATGTCTCGGGCGTTCCGCTCGACACCGTGCCGATCAGCCGTCGCAAGCGCCTCGTCGACCACCAGCTGCGCTCGCACGACGACGCCGCCGATCTCATCCGCGCGCTCGAGCTGGGGAAGGTCTCCTCGTGAGCGCCCGCAACCGCGAGCTGTTCGCGCTCATCCCGGCCTCGCTGCTCGTGTCGGCCGGCTTCACCGCGGTCTTCTTCCAGCGCGAGGCCCTGCTCTCGGACCTGTCGCTGACCTACGGGGCGATCTTCCTCGCGCTGTGCCTCGCCGCCCACCTCGTCCTGCGCATGACCCTGCCGCACGCCGACCCCTACATGTTCCCGCTCGTCGCGGTGCTGGCCTGCTTCGGCCTCGTGATGCTCTACCGCCTGGACGCGAAGTTCGCGCGCGAGCAGGCGCAGTGGTTCGTCGTCGGGCTGATCTTCTTCACCGCGACGATCCTCGCGCTGCGCCGCGACCATCGCGTGCTCGAGAACTACCGCTACAGCATCGCCCTCGGCGGGATCCTGCTGCTGCTCCTGCCGCGCCTTGGCAGCCCGGTCAACGGCGCCTACCTGTCCTTGAACGTCGGCCCGATCGCCTTCCAGCCGGCCGAGTTCGCGAAGATCGCGATCGTCATCTTCCTCGCGTCCTACCTGCGCGACACGCGCCAAGTGCTCGTCATCGGGGCGCGCCGCTTCGCGGGCATCACGTTTCCGCCGCTGAAGCACCTCGGTCCGCTGCTCGCCGTCTGGGGCACCGCGATGGTGCTGCTGTTCGTCATCCAGGACCTCGGCTCGTCGCTCATGTTCTTCGGCGGCTTCCTCGCGCTCGTCTACGTCGCGACGAACCGGATCTCGTTCGTGATCATCGGCATCACGCTGTTCGCGCTTGGCGCCCGGACGCTGTACGCGATCCGCCC
>JAXDFS010000363.1:0-15783 GCA_034665465.1 Solirubrobacteraceae bacterium | reverse complement strand
GGCCTGCGCGAGACGAGCCGGCGCCTGGGCATCACGCAGCCCGAGACGCGCAAGCTCGAGGAGAAGGCGCTGGAGCGCCTCGCCGGCCTGCGCGAGCTCGAAGCGCTGCGCGAGGCCGCGTAGCCGCAACCTCTGGTCGTGACGGTGACGGACCCCTTCATATAGGGGTGAAACTGGCAGAAGTACGAGTAGGTGCCGGGCTTGGTGAACGTGACCGAGCCCGAGCCGCCGCCCTTGATCGTGCCGCTGTCGAAGGCGCGCCCGGTGGCGCGGTCGGTGAGCGTGTGCGGCGCCCTGTCGGCGTTGGACACCGCGATCTTCGCGCCGGCCTTCACGGTGGCGGGGCTCGGCGAGTACTTGAAGTCCCTGATCGCGATCGACGTCGTCGCCTGGGCGGCCGTGGCCGCGGCCGCGGCCGGGGTCGACGAGGGCGAGCCCTTGTCCGTGCTGCCGCAGCCGGTCAGCAGGGCCGCGCCCGCGAGCGCGGCGATGAGTGCATGTCGCATGAGGGCTTAAGCGAGCGCGGGGGAGTTCCGGATCACCGCCAAGGGGGCGAATCGCGGCGCTGTCCTGCCTAAGGGTCGTAGTGCGACGCGAGGGCAGGACGGTGGAGCAGGAGCTGGCTCGGCTCGCGGGGGCGGCGCATGGTGTCGTGACGCGCGCGCAGCTGCTTGGCGCCGGGGTCACTCCCGCGGAGATCGCCCAGCGGCTGCGGACCGGCGGCCTGCTACGCGAGCATCGCGGGGTCTACCGGGTCGGTCATCGGGCGCCGAGCGTGCAGGCCCGCTACCTCGCGGCGGTACGCGCCTGCGGCCCCGGCGCCCTGCTGTTCGGCCCGGCGGCCGCCCATCTGCTGGGAATCCTCAAGGGCCCGCCTCCGGCGCCGGAGGTCGTCGCGCCGACCGAGCGGCGCGTGGCGGGAGTGCTGACGCACCGCTCGCGCCGCAGGCATGACGGCACGTCGATGACATGGGGTGGCGTCCCGGTCACGACCGTTGCTCGGACGCTCGTCGATCTCGCCGCGACGCTGTCCTTCGACGACCTTGCACGAGCGTGCCACGAGGCCGGCGTGCGTCACCGGACGACCCCGCATCACGTGGAGATCGAACTGGCGCGCACACCGAACAGCACGGGCGCGGCGAAGCTGCACCCGATCCTGCGCGGCGACGCGCACGTCACGCTCAGCAGGCTCGAGCGCGACTTCCTCGCCGGTCTGCGGGAGGCAGGCCTCGAACTGCCGCAGACCAACCGGCCGGCGGGCGGGCGGCGCGTCGACTGCCGCTGGCCCGCACGGAAGCTGACCGTCGAGCTCGACAGCTATCGCTACCACCACTCGCGCCACGCCTGGGAGCAGGACCGCCGTCGCGAGCGTGAGGCGCGCGCCCGCGGAGACGAGTTCCGGCGCTACACCTACGGCGACGTCTTCGAGGAGCCCGACCTCATGCTCCGCGAGCTGCGCGACCTGCTCGGTGACGACGACCGTCCTGTCCAGCGGTCGTAGGACGACCACAGGGCAGGACGGCAGTCGTCGACTAGCAGTCCTTGGTGGGGTTCGTTGCCACCGGCTCGTCGCCCGCGCACTGGATGTACTGCTTACGAGAGAAGACCCCGACGGCGGAGGAGAGCGGCAGGTTGTAGAGCCCCAGGTCCTGGCTGATGACGTCGGTGCCGAGCAGGCAGACGCCCAGGACGTTGAGCGTGCAGCTCGCGTTCATGACCACGTTGCGCCCGATGACGTTGCCCTGGAAGAGCAGGAACGTCATCGTGACGTCGGTGTTCGGCGCGTAGAGGAAGAACGCCGGCGTGCCGCTCAGCAGCTTCGTGTTGATCGTCGCCGTCGAGGCGCCCGCCGCGCCGTTGCCCGCCATGTAGATCTGCAGCTGGCTTGGCGTGACGTTGACCGTGTTGAGGTTGCCCAGCAGGCTCAGGTTGCCGCCGCCGCCCGAGCTGCAGCGCGCGCTGTTCGGGCTGTCGATGAAGATGCGCGTGGGGGCGGTGGCCGTGAGGCTCGTGTTCAGCGTCGCCCCCGATGCCACCGACACGTTGCAGAACACGTAGTCGCCGCCCGCGAGCGTCAGGCTCTGGCCGGAGGTGAGCGTGAGCCGGTCGCTGCTGGAGTCGTAGTAGGCCGCCGCCGGGCAGGCCACCGGGCAGTTGGCCTTGGACGGGCTGATCGTCACGGGCGCCCGCGTGAAAGGGGTGGTGTTCTTGATGACCGAGGCGACGGTCAGCGCGCCCGTCTTGGTCCCGCCGTACTGGACGTTGGCCGGCCGGAGAAAAGGGGAGAGCAGGCTGACGCCGGCGAGCGTCCCGCCCAGCAGCCCGGTGATCTTGAGGTCGCCGTTGGTCCGCACATCGCCGTTGAGGGTCGTCGCCAGCGCGGCGCTGAACGTCAGGTCGCCGGTCGCCTCGATCATCTCGAACGGGTCGATGGGGTTGAGGATCCCCTCGACGCGCCGGACGACGTCGTCGGACGTGTCGCTCGGCGTCCCGTTGTCCTCGCGGCCGATCGCGACGATGATCGGGTTCAGCGAGGCGTGACCGGTGGTAGGGGTCAGGGTGGGCGATGCGCCGGGCAGGAACTGGTAGGCGTAGGAGGTGCGGTTGCCCAGCGCGAAGTAGTTCCACGCCGGCGGCGGGGTCACGGGCCCGCCGGCCACCGGCGGCTTGGTCGGGCAGGCGGTCTGCAGGGCGAGCGTGACCGTCGTGAACGTGCTGACGTAGCCGCTCGCGTCCACGCCCGGGACGAGGCACGAGATCGAGTTGACGAGCCCCGTGAGACCGGAGTTGAAGTCCGACTTGCCGATGTTCATCTGGTTGGCCCGGTACATCGCGATCTGCAGGCCGGCGTCGGCGGCCTGCTGGGCCGCGTCGGCGCGGCGGTCGGTGTCGGTGAACTTCCTCGCCGTGACGGTGTCGCTGATCGCAATCCCGGCGACGAGCAGCGTGACCGTCAGCACGAGCATCGTGATGACCATCACGAAGCCGTCCTGTCCTGCGCTTCGGCGCCGCAGCTCGCTCATCCGATGTTCACCCCGATTCGCAGTCCGGATCCCGGCTGGCCGTCTGCGTCCTTGGGCACCGGGTTGTTGATCACCGTCGAGAAGTAGAACGGCTTGAGCGCCTGCAGCTCCTTCGTCGACGGGTTGTTGGTGGGGACGACCGCGATCGTCACGCGGCGGCTGTCGCCGTCGCAGTTGTTGCCCGTGACGCAGGCCTCGGTGCGGCGGGTCACGTAGCGGTAGACCTTTGCCGTGACGCCGCCGGAGACCTCGGTGGTCGACGGCACGACTTGGCCGGGCGTCGGGTAGGAGCCGCCGCCGCCGATGATCAGCGGCTCGCCGGCTGCCGGGGTGGTCGCCGCCACCCCGCGGCCCGTGTTGTGGGGGTCCTCCATGATCTTGTACGTGTTCGATGCCGTGACGACGAAGTCGTCGGGATTACTGGGGCTGCTCGCCAGCGCGCCGGCGGTCGGCGTGCCGACTGGACCGTTCAGCGCCAGGGCATCAAAGCCGTACTGAGCGACGATCTGGCGGACCTTCTCGATCTCGCGCTGGGCGATCGTCACGGTCGCGGCCTGGCGCTGGTGGCCGAGGCTGTTGAGGATCCCCTTGTCCAGCGTGCCGGCGATCGCCAGGACGATCACGATCCCGATCGCGGCTGCGATCACGACCTCGATGAGGGTGAATCCGTCCTGGCCTCGGAGGTGGACGCGCGGGCTCATACGGCGATGTTGCGCAACGTGGCGCCATCGGTGACGGTGATCGGCGTCGAGCTGCTGGCCACGGTCTTGGTCCGGTCGCCCGACTCGGAGGTGTCGCGCACGCTGACGCTGACCGACACGTAGGCCGGATCGGTCTGCGTCGCGGTCGGCGCGCCGTCCACCGCAACCGGAGCGAAGGACGCCGACACGAGGTTCGCGATCACGGGAAACGCGCTGCCGCTGGCGACCTGGCGGGTGCATGACGCGCCGCTCGTGCACGCCCACGTGACGGTCTGGGTGGCAGGCGTGCCGCAGATCGCCGGCGCGACGGCGACGCAGCGGATCGGCACGGTCATCGTCGCGGACGTGGGGGTGATCGTCGCATGCGTGGCGCTGCGCAGGTCATGCAGCAGCCGGCCGACGCCGATCTCGACGCGATTGGTCGCGGCCGACCTGCTCGTGGCGTTGTTCTGGCCCACGACGGAGTTCACGGCCAGCGACAGCGGCACGCCGACGACGACGATGCTCACCATGCAGACGATCATCAGCTCGATCAGCGTCCAGCCGCGCTCGTCCGCGGCGATCAGCCGCAGCCGCCGTCCCATGTCAGCCGCCGCAGATGTCGCGGCCGATCGGCGCGCTGCCGAGCCTCAGCGACTTCAGCTTGCCGAGCAGGCATGAGTTCTCGCCGGCGTCCTTGGCGGCGACCGCGGTCGTGGCGGCCCCCGTCGCAGCATTGTGGATGTGCTCGACGTCCAGCCGGCGCTGCACGACGATGCCGGAGGTCACCATCGTCAGGCGCGCGAACGAGCCGTTGGGGATGTCGACGTAGCGGCAGACGCCCTCCAGGCGGCGGCACTTGACCGGCCCGGTGACGAGCAGCCCCGGCGCGACGGCGAACACGGCCCGGTTGCGCTTGGGCGAGTACTTGACGAAGACGGCGGCGAGCTTGCCGTGGATGAAGAACGGCTGCAGGCGCGGGATCGCCTTGTGCACGCGGCCGCCGGCGCTCCTGCCGAAACGCACGTCGACCGAGGTGACGAGGTCCGAGGGCGCCGGTGAGGTGCTCGGCGCAGCTGGGACCGTGACGGCCGGATGGCTCGCCGAGGGCGCTGGCGTCGAGGGCGAGGTCGTCTTCGGCGTCGTGCCGTCGGCGTTCTGGATGACGACGGCGACCGGCTTGGCAGCGGAGCCCGCGGCGGGTGCGGCGGCGGCCGGCCCGGCAGCGGCGTCAGCCGACACGCGATGGGACGCGGGCGCCTCGAACGGGTCGCGCTGCGAGCCCTTCGTGTGGCCCTTGGCGGCGGCGGCGGTCGAAGCCAGCAGGCGCTCGGCGCGGGCCGGCAGCTGGCCGGCCGCAGCCGGGGCAGGGGCGGCCGTCGCAACGGCCGGGGCATCGGCGGGCGCCGACTTGAGGAACAGCACCGGCGCGGCGAGCGCGACGAGCAGGGCGACGGCTGGGATCGGCCACAGGCGCCGGCGCACGATCTCGTTGAGCAGGTTGCGGAGCATCATGACCCTCCCGCGGTCGTGGTGGCTGGGGTGGCCGGCGGCTGCGGGGTGGAGGCCCCGTCCGGGGCGATGTAGGCGGTGGCGCTGACGACGGCCTTGGTCTGCGTCGACGCCGGATCCGAGCGCGTGAACGTCAGCCCGTCGATCGTCAGCAGACGGCCGTGGACGTTGACGTCGCCGGCGTGGACCCGCACCGAGCGGCGCACGGTCGCGAGGATGTCGCGCAGGTCGAAGTACCTGCCGGTGAACTCGAAGGTGAACGGCAGGGCCGACAGGCCCGACGGGCCGGCGGTCGCGCCGGGTGCCACCGGAGCCGCCGACGCGGCGGGTGCCACCGGAGCGGTGCCGGGAGTGGCGGACTTCAGCGCAACGAGGCGCAGCTCGCTGTCGCGGACGTTGGCACGGCGTTGCAGCTGGCGCAGCAGCGAGGAGATCGCCGCACGCGCGGGGACCGCCTTGTCGAGGCCCTTGAGCTCGGCGAGCATGCCGGGGAACTGCTTGCGCGCGGCCTGGAAGGTGCCCAGCTGCGTCTGGGCGACCTGCAGCCGCTGGTCCTGGGCGGCGACGTTGTCGCGAACCGTGGCGCTCTCCGTGCGCTTGGGGCTGATCGCCAGCACCCACAGCGTGGCGATGATCGCAAGGCCGGCGAGCGCGACGAGCGCGACCGACCGTGTGTCGTTGGACGTCATCGTGAGCCTCCGGTGGGCGCTGCGGCGGTCTGGTTGGCGGGTGCCGCCGACGGCGTCGCCACGGCGGCCACGGCAGCCGCCGCGGTCGCGGCGGCGGGAGCCGCGGCGGGGGCCGGCAGTGCCGGCGGCGCCTTGAAGTACGTGGTCAGGTCGAATTGCGCGGCGTTGAGGTCGGTCCCGCGGCAGTCGCCCGAGCCGCTGCCGGCCGAGCCCTTCTTCTCCAGCCGCTCGCTGCGCGTGAAGCCGACGTCGGTGACGCCGGTCATCGTGCTGAGGCGGTCGATGTAGGCGGGGACGCCGTGCTCGCGCGACGCGCATCCGACGAGGGCGATCGACGGCAGGGAGGGCGCGGCCGGAGCCGCCGCGGCGGCGACGGGCGCGGCTGCGGCGGGGATCGTGCCGGTGACCGAGGTCAGCCAGACGCCGTCGGGCGCCACGCGGGCGAGCTCGGTCAGCGTGCGGTCCCACTTGAAGCGCGTGCGGGCGACCGATGCGACCGCGTCGCGGCGCGCCGTGGTCGCGGAGACGAAGTCGGCGTAGGGCTTCAGCGCCGCCGCCTGCTGCTCGCTGGCGACGAGCTTCGTCGCGACCGCGCCGAGGTGCTCGCGGCCCGAGCTGACCTGATTGGAGACGACGACGAGGTAGACGACGGCGGCGGCGACCAGCGCGACCATGGCGCAGGTGACCTGTGCCAGTCGCGGCGATCCGCTGCCGTCGGCCTGGCGCTGGTGGTGGTGCTTGGCGGCCACGGGCCGCAGGTCCGGGCGCTCGCTCTCGCCCGCGCCGGCCATCGTGAGACCGATCGCGATGTCGAGGCGCTCGGGAGCGATCGAGACCCCGTCGAGGTCCGGCCAGGCGTCGCGGCCGGCCGGCAGGACGGGAAGGTGCAGCTCGCGCGAGAGGGCGTCGACGACGCCCGGCCAGGCGGTCATCGCACCGGTGAGCACGACGGCACCGATCGGGCGCGCGTCGGGGCGGGCGGAGTAGAACCCGCGCGAGGACTGGATCTCTGCGATGACGCGGCGCAGGCCCTCGCGCACCTGCAGCGCGGCGGTCGCGTCGACGTCGTCGGCGGAGGGGGCGGCGCCCGTGTCGGCGGAGCCGACGCCGACGGCGGCGACCCGCGCCCGCGCTGCGGCGTGGGTGATGCCCGCGCGCTCGGCGAGGCCGGCGGCCATCGCCTCGCTGCCGGCTGAGGCCGCGCGGACGAGCAGCGGCTCCCCGTGCTCGGTGATGACGACGTTCGTCAGCGCGCCGGCCTGGACGTAGAGGATGGCGTCGTCGCCGACGGGCGGATGATCGAGCGCGGACAGCAGCGCGAGGCCGGAGAGCTGGATGCGCTGGGCGCGCAGCCCAGCGCCGTTGAGCGCGCGCATGAGCCGTTCGATGCCGTCCACGCGGGCGGCTGCCATCAGCACGCGCTGCTGGCCGCCGAGCTCGGCGGGAGCGCGGCCGACGCGGCGGTAGTCGACGACGAGCTGGTCGAGGCCGACCGGAAGCAGGTCGCCGGCGAGGTGGCGGACCGCGCCGTCGAGGTCCTTGCCGCTGAGCGTCGCGGGCAGCTCGACCATGCGCACCATGAGGCGCGGGTGGGCGAGGCCGACCCGCACGTCGCGGCCGAGCTTGTGCTCGCTGAAGAGCGCCTTCAGCTCGATCGCGAGATCGTCGGCGTTGACGACCTCTCCGTCGACCACGAGGCCGACCGGCAGCGGATGGACGATGGCGCGACGCACACGTGCGCGCTCGGTTCCCGAGGACTGGACGACGACGATGGCGTCGGGACCGATGTCGAGGGCGATCGTCGACGAGGGTCGACGGCTCGCGAGGCGGACGCGGCCGCCGGAAGGCAATGTTGGGATCCGCACATCCCACTCTTCGGCTCGTCCGGCGCGTCCGGATAGAGCACTTGAGGCGATTGGACGGATGGTCGAAGCGCCGGAGACGGTCGGGCTAAAGCTTCGAGGCCCAGCTTCCGATCTGTGAGGTGTGATCAGCCATCCGCCTCGATTCAGGCGCGCGCGAAGCGATCGAGGCGTGACCGGACTCGTCCTGGTCGGCCTGGTCCTCTTCGCGGGCATCGCAGCCTTCGCGCTGCAGCTCTCCGGAGCAGACCAGGCCCGCGAGCGCGCGGCGCAGCGGCGCTTCGAGCAGCGCGCGCAGATCTCCGCCGCCCTGACGCAGTCGGTCTTCGGCGCGCTCGGCAGCGCATCCTCGACGGAGCTCGCCCGCCGGCTCGGCGGCCCGCCCGCGACGCTGCGACGCCACCTGACGGCCATGACCCGCCGCTCCAAGCTCGTGTACGCCGCGGTGCTCGACGACCGCGGAGCCGTCCTGACGACGATCGGAGCCGCGCCCGCCCGGGTCGGCGTCGCCGCGCCCGGCGCGAAGCAGGCGATCGTCTCCGACGTGCGCAGCTCCGGCGCCGGCCCGGCGATCGAGTACGCGCTCCCCTTCACCACGGCGGCCGGCCGCCGCGTGCTCGTCGAGGCCCTGCCGCTGGCCATGATGCGCGCGTTCCTCGACGCCTACCTGCAGCGGCTGCCCAACCCGGACGGCAGCACCCTGCTGGTGTCCGACCAGCGCGGACAGGTCCTCGCGCGGATCGCGCCCCCCGGCGACGCCGCGCCTGCGCGGGCGCGCATGCGGGTGAGCGTCGCGGTTCCCGGAACGACCTGGCGGCTGGCGCTCGCCGCCGACCGCGCGCGGGTCCTGGAGGGCGTCGGCGGTATCGCCTGGATCGCCTGGATCATGCTCGGCGTGCTCGCCCTCGCGGTGCTCGCCGGGCTGTGGCTGTGCGCCCGCCTGCTGCTGTCCGCGCGCCGTGGCAGGATCGGCAACCGCGCGCTGCGCGAGAGCGAGAGCAAGCTGCGCGGCCTCGTCGACGCGCTCGAGGAGGCAGTGATCCTGCGCTACGCCGACGGCCGCGTCGAGCTGCTCAACGAGTCCGCACGGGCCCTCTTCGGCACCGACGCCGACCGGATCTCCTATCCGCCCGCGGGCTGGACGATGTTCGACGACGACGGCGTCACGATCGACGTCGACGACGGCCCGTCCGCGATGGCGCTCGCCGGCTCCGAGCCCGATCGCCGCGTCATCGGCCTGCTGCCCCCGGAGGGCCCGCGGATCTGGCTCGAGGTCAGCACGCGCCCGCTGACCCAGCCCGGCGCCGACGCGCCGTACGCCGTGGTCTGCTCCTGCACGGACGTCACCGAGCGCCAGGAGCTCGAGGCGCATCTGCTCGACCTCGCCGACCGCGACCCGCTGACGGGGCTGTGGAACCGGCGCCGCTTCGAGCAGGACGTCGCCCGGCAACTGGACCGCTGTGAGCGCTATGGCGAGCAGGCAGCGCTGGTGATCATGGACGTCGACGGCTTCAAGCAGGTCAACGACGGGCTCGGGCACCTGACGGGCGACGAGGTCCTGCGCGCGTTCGCCGACGCGCTGCGGGCGCGGCTGCGCGGCAGCGACCTGGCCGCCCGGCTGGGCGGCGACGAGTTCGCGGTCCTGCTGCTGGCGGTGTCCGAGGCGGAGGCGGCCCACATCGCAGACGAGCTCGCGGCCGACCTCGCCGCTGCCGCCCGCATCGTCCAGCACCGCTTCGAGCTCTCGCTCAGCGTCGGCACGACCATGCTCGGCGGCGGCGCGGCCGGCGTCAGCGAGGCGCTCGACGCCGCCGATCGCGCGATGTACGCCGCCAAGCAGCGCCGTCAGACGCCTGCGCCGCCGCGCCGCGCGACCACCTTCGGCACCCCGCCACAACCCGTCGTGCCTGCCGAGATGGCGAGCCTGCGCGCGCTGCTGGCGGCCGTCAACGCCCGTGACAGCTACACCGCCCTGCATTCGCGCCAGGTCGTGACGCTCGCCCGGCAGGTGGCCCGGCGCCTGGAGCTCGAGGAGGCCGTCGTCACCGAGGTCGAGCACGTCGCGCTGCTGCACGATCTCGGCAAGATCGCCATCCCCGATGCGATCCTGCGCAAGTCCGGCCCGCTCTCCCAGCACGAATGGACGCTCATGCGCCAGCACCCGATCGTCGGCGCCGAGATCCTCGCGTCGATGCCCGAGCTCGAGCATCTCTCCCCGGCGGTCCGCGCCGAGCACGAGCGCTGGGACGGCGGCGGCTACCCCGATGGGCTCGTCGCCGAGGAGATCCCGGTCGCCAGCCGCATCGCGCTCGTCTGCGACGCCTACCACGCCATGACCAGCGACCGCCCGTACCGCCGGGCGATGTCGGCCGCGCAGGCCCGCGACGAGATCCGGGCGCACGCCGGCTCGCAGTTCTGCCCGCGCGCCGCCGCGGCGCTGCTCGCGGTGCTCGACGAGCAGCGCGAGCCGGCCGCCCTCGCCCGGTAGCGGCCGGGCCCGCCGGGCCCTCGCTCTAGGCTGGGCCGGTGAAGGGCTTTGCCTCCGACAACTACGCCGGCGCGCATCCGCAGGTGCTCGCCGCGATCGCCGCGGCCAACGACGGGCACGCGGTCTCCTATGGCGCCGACCCCTGGACCGAGCGCGCCGAGGCGCTGCTGCGCGAGCACTTCGGCGAGCAGTCCTCGTCCTACCTCGTCTTCAACGGCAGCGCCGCCAACGTGCTGGCCTTCCGCGCCATCTGTCGCCCCTGGGAGTCGATCGTCTGCGCGGCGGGCGCGCACGTCAACGTCGACGAGGGCGGGGCGCCCGAGCGCATCGCGGGCTGCAAGCTGCAGGCGCTGGCGACGCCGGACGGAAAGCTGACCCCCGAGATGGTCTCGACGCAGCTGTCGCGCATCGGCGACGAGCACGCCGTCCAGCCGCGGGTCGTCAGCGTGACGCAGAGCACCGAGGTCGGCACGCGCTATGACCCCGGCGAGCTGCAGGCGCTCGCGGACCACGCCCACGAGCACGGCCTGCTGCTGCACGTCGACGGCGCGCGGCTCGCCAATGCCGCCGCCGGCCTGCAACAGCCGCTGCGCGCGATCACGACCGACGCCGGCGTCGACGTCGTCTCCTTCGGCGGGACGAAGAACGGGCTGCTGGTCGGCGAGGCGGTCGTGTTCCTGCGCCCGGGCCTGGACGAGGGCTTCGCCTATCTGCGCAAGCAGACACTGCAACTGGCGTCCAAGGGGCGCTTTCTCGCCGCGCAGTTCGTCGCGCTGCTCGAGGACGGCCTCTGGCTGCGCAGCGCGAGCCACGCCAACGCGATGGCGCAGCGGCTCGCCGAGGCGCTGCAGAGCGCGCCCGGCGTGCGGATCACCCAGACGGTGCAGGCCAACGGCGTCTTCGCGGTGATCCCGCGCGCCGCGACGGCGCAGCTTCAGCGCGACTGGCGCTTCTACGAATGGGAGCCGCAGACCGGCGAGGTGCGCTGGATGTGCTCGTGGGACACCACGCCCGAGGAGGTCGACGATTTCGCCGCGGCAATCGTGCGCGCCTGCGGCGATGCCTCGCCATGACCCTCGCGGGCCGACCGGACGATACGAATTACGGCCCTGAGTCCATAACGCTGACGGCGACGCTTGCCGATACTGCATGCATGGGTATGACCTCGTTCATGGAGCGCAGCTACAGGATCGGCAATGACCCTCGCACCGTCGTGTGCGACACGATCGCGGCCCGTCGCGACATCGACGCCCTCGGCGACGCGCTCGCCTGGCGGCGCAACGAGCTGTCGCGCATCGAGCTCGAAGACGTCGACACGGTGCTCGCCCTGCGCGCGCTGATGGTGCTCGACGACATGCTCGAGGCGACGCACCTCTACGAGGACAACGCGCCGCTCACGGTCAGTCGCGACCAGGTCCACATGCTGTGCGAGGTCTCTGGTGCGTACGTCACCGCCCGCGACGTCGACGGCTACCAGGCGCCCGAGGAGCGCGCACGCATCGCGCGGCTGCGCGACCTGGCCGGGGCGTTCATGGATTGCTGCAGCGAGTTCGCCGCCGCCCACGAAGAGCTTCGCGAGCGCGCGCTGCCGGTCTGAGCGCCTGCGTCCGCGCCAACCTGGAGGGCGCGCGAATCGGTGTACTAGCCTTCCCCACTGTCAGCAGGTGGGCGAGGAGGCCTCGATGAGCGAGCAGGGACAGCAGGAACAGCCGGTGCAGGAGCCGCCGGAGCGGGAGATCGACGCCGAGAGCCAGGCCGTCATCGACGAGCAGCTGCGCGTGCTCGACAACAGCCGCAAGGTCCGCGGCGACGACCATCCAGGGACGCTGCGCGCCCGCGCCGACCTCGCGATGACCTACTGGCAGATCGGCCGCCACGACGAGGCGATCGAGATCGAGGAGCAGCTCGTGCAGGACAGCAACCGCGTCCTGGGCCCGGAGCACCCCGAGGCGCTGACCGCGCGCGCCAACCTCGCGTCGTCGTACTGGACCGCCGGCCGCACCGAGGAGGCGGTCGAGATCGAGGAGGAGGTCCTCGACCAGGCCGAGCGGCTGCTCGGCGAGGACCATCTCGCCACCCTCACCGCGCGCTCGAACCTCGCCTTCTCCTACTCGACCCTGGGCCGCAAGGACGACGCGATCCGCGTCCAGCGCCAGGTCGTCGCCGACCGCGAGCGGGTGCTGGACCCCGACGACCCCGACACGCTGGACGCACTGGCGAACCTCGCCTCCGCGTACTGGAACGCCGAGCGCATCGAGGACGCCGTCGCGGTCGAGGAGCGCATCGTGGCCGACAGCGAGCGCATCAACGGCGTCGACGACCTCGACTCGATGCAGGCCCGGGTCTCGCTGGCGTCCGCCTACCGCACGGCGGGGCGCAAGGAGGACGGGGCCAAGCTCCAGGCGCGCATCGTCGCCGACAGCGAGCGCCTGCTCGGCAAGGACCACCCGGCCACGCGGGCCGCGCGCAAGACCCAGCAGCTCAACCCCTGAGCGGCCGCGCGCCCGGCGCGCTCAGGCGGTGGTGCCGCAGAAGGACTGCAGGTCGCCGGTGACGGCCACGACGCCCATGAGGCGCCCGTCGTCGTCGATCACCGGGACGCGGCGGGCGTCGGTCTGCAGGGCCAGGTCGCGGCCGGTCGCCGCCGGCTCGCCGGGGGAGATCGTCGGGCCCGCGTCGGCGACCTCGGCGGCGGGCCGCGCCGCGTCGCCGTCGGCGACGTGGCGCGGGGTGAGCGAGCCGACGAAGACGCCGGCCTCGTCGACGACGAACGCCAGGCGGCGGCTGGCGCTCGCCGCGAAGTAGTCGCGGACGTCGCCGATCGTGGCCGTCGCCGGCAGGGCCGTGAGCTGAGCGTGCATGACGGCCTGGACGGTGAGCCCGTCGGCCGCGTCGATCCGGATCTTCGCCATGCACGCATGATGGCAGTGGCGGAGAATGGGCAGGTGCCGATCGCCCCCTTCGCCGTTCTCGCCGCGCGCAACGATCCTCCTCTGGACGAGCTGGCGCTGGCGCTCGCCGCGCAGTTTCGAGAGGTCGACGACGTGGCCGCCATGGCGCGCCTCGACGAGCTCGGCGAGCAGGTGGCCGGAGCGGGCGGCGACGAGCTCGACGCGCTGGTCGCCGTCTTGGGGCGCCGCCACGGCTTCGCCGGCGACCGCGACAGCTACGACGATCCCGCGAACTCGATGCTCGACGTCGTCCTGGAGCGGCGCGCGGGGCTGCCGATCTCGCTGTCGGTCGTCTACGTCGAGGTCGCGCGGCGCGCCGGTATCGCGCTGGCGGGCGTCGGCCTGCCGGCGCACTACGTGGTCGGGTGCTTCGCCCGCACGCCGCCGGTGCTGCTGGACCCGTTCGCGGGCGGCGCGAGCCTGGACGTCCCGGACTCCGAGCACGTGCGCCCCTGGGGAGCGCACGAGACGGCGCTGCGGATGCTCAACAACCTCGTCGGCTCCTACACCCGCCGCAACGATCTCGGCCGCGCGATCCGCGCCGCGGAGATGCGCCTCGAGCTCGGGCCGGGCAGCCTGGCCGAGGCGTTCGGCGCGGAGCTTCGCGCGCTCCGCGCCCGCCTCAACTGAAGGTCAGGCCTCGCCCTGGCCGGTGCGCCCGGCGACGGTTGCCGGATCGGTGTGCACCGTGTCGGTGTTGGCGCTGTTGTCCATGGTCGTCGCGTCGGCCTGGTCGCCGGCCGTGCGGTCGATCTGCTCGTCGTCGCTCGGCTCGCCCGTGACCTCGCCCATGACGTCGTCCTTCAGCGTCTGGTCGTCGGCGCCCTCCTGGGGCGGCAGATCGTCGATCATCTCGCGCGGGACGATGCCTTCGGTGTCGGCCCCGGCCTTGGCGTCTTCGGGCTCGCGAACTCCGCCTCGGTACTCGCGGGGATCGTCTGTTCGGTCATCCATTGTCTCGTCCTCTCCTGCTCGGGTGCAGTGGGCGGGGATCGAGCGATCGCCTCGCTGGGACGGGGCTACCCGACCGGGCCGCAGGCTATGAGCCGTGCGGCTACGGTGCCCTGATGGCGGACGAGGCGAGCGCGCGGGAGCGCTGGAACGAGCGGCGGTCGTCGCCCGGCGCCTTCGAGCCGTTCCCCGACACACCCGCCGAATGGCTCGTCGAGCACGGCCCGCTGCTGGGCGGCGGCGGCAGAGCGCTGGACGTCGCATGCGGCGACGGGCGCAACGCGCTGTACCTCGCGGGCCTGGGCTTCGAGGTCGACGCCGTCGACGTCTCCGACGTCACGATCGACGCGCTGCGCGCGGCGGCGGCCAAGCGCGGGCTGACGGTCCATCCACGCGTCGTCGACCTCGAGCGCGAGTCGCCCGCGCGCGCCGCCTATGACGTGGTGGTGTGCTTCAACTACCTGCAGCGCGATCTCTTCGCGGCCCTGGAGCAGGCGCTGCGACCCGG
This sequence comes from Solirubrobacteraceae bacterium, assembly GCA_034665465.1. Taxonomy (GTDB): domain Bacteria; phylum Actinomycetota; class Thermoleophilia; order Solirubrobacterales; family Solirubrobacteraceae; genus CADCVQ01. The sequence goes on along the minus strand of JAXDFS010000363.1, from coordinate 1,119 downwards.
CGGCCGGCTGCTGTTCGAGACGTTCGCACGCGCCCACATCGATGAGCTGGGAAGGACGATGAACCCCGCCTTCGTCCTGGCCGACAACGAGTTGCTGCACGCGTTCGGGGGCCTGCGGGTGCGCCATTACCGCGAGGGCATCGCCGAGCGCGGCGGCGCCCCGCGCGGCGTCGCGAGCCTTCTCGCGCAGCGACCCGCGGCCTGACGAGCTTGCGCGAGCTCAGACCACCGGCGCGCGCGGGAGGGCGGTCTGCCACGATCGCTCGCCGCATGCGCCTCGCACCGCTCCTCGTCGTCACCATCGCCCTGCTGCTCGCAGCCGCTCCGGCCGGCGCGCAGTCGGCACTCGGGGAGTACCAGCACTGCGGCCCCTCCGGCGAGGCGAGCGTCGTCGACGTCAGCGGTGCGACCTGCCCCGAGGCGCAGGCGGTCGCAGCCGCGATCGTCGCCGCGCCCCCGGAGGGCGGGGCGGACGTGCTGCGGGCGGCCGGCTGGGTGCCGCTGCGAGCGCTCGCCGCGACCGGTGGCGACGAGTACGACATCGTCGCGACCCGCGGGCGGGCGGCGCTGCGCATCCGGCGTGCGGGGATCGCCCCCGACCTCGACGGCTGGGAGGGCGGCCGCGAGCTGCTCTTCGCGCGCCAGACGCTGGTCCCCGGTGCGCGGATCCCGCGCGGCGCCGTGCTGTGCACCTCGGCCTTCCTCGTGCGGCTGCCGGGCGGCAGCCTCGGCGGGCTGAGCGCCTCGCATTGCGGCGGCACGCGCAGCAACGGCACCGTCCAGCGGCGCAATGCGGCCCTGCGCCGGCCCCCGCAGGTCGGAGTCGTGCTGGGGCGCGTCGTGCGCAACCTCGAGCGCAACCACCCGCTCGACGCGCTCGTGCTGCCTGTTCCCAGCGCCCCGAACCGGCCCTTCGCCTCGGTGATCGACCGGGGCGTGTCGCGCCCGCCCTGGAGCGTCGGCGGCACCGCGCGCCCGCTGTCCGGGCGGCGGGTCTGCTTCAGCGGGCGCACGAGCGGCGTCGACCAGTGCGGGCGCATGCTCGGCTCCGCGGCGCGCGGCGCCGAGCGCGCGCTGAGCCGGCAGTCGGGCATCGTCGTGCGCTGCACGAACATCCGC
>JAXDFS010000362.1:0-3015 GCA_034665465.1 Solirubrobacteraceae bacterium | reverse complement strand
GCGAGAGCCGCGCGGGCAGCCGCGGCGCCGCGGGCCGCGTCTCCCCGGGTGGCAGCGCCAGCACGATCGGGGAGCCGACCGCGGCGCCCGTGTCGTCGCGCTGCTGTGCGTAGGTGCCGGCCGGCGCCAGGCCGATCCCGCCGCCCTGGCCGTCGTGCGCGTCGTGGCCGAAGCCGCCCGGCGGTGGCCGCAGGGCGACGCCGTCGTCCAGTCCCGTGCGCTCGAACTCGCGCTCGGCCTGCCCGACGGCCGCCGTCGCCTGCTGGTCGACGCGGTCGAGCTCGTAGGAGCGCAGCGCCGCGTACGTGACCGCGCCGAGGACGAGCAGCCCGCTCCCCGCCAGCAGCACCAGCGTGAGGATCAGCCGCGCGCGCAGCGACACGGCGCTTCAGCTCCGCGCCAGGCGCAGCGCGTAGCCGACCCCGCGCACGGTCTGGATGAGCGACGGCCCGTGCGGGTCGAGCTTCTTGCGCAGGTAGCTGATGTAGGTCTCGAGGATCCGCGAGTCGCCGTCGAAGTCGTACTCCCAGACGTGGTCGAGCAGCTGCGCGCGGGTCAGGACGCGGCGCGGGTTGAGCAGGAGGTAGCGCAGCAGCCGGTACTCGGTGGCCGTGAGCTCGACGGGCTGGCCGGCGCGGGTGACCTCGTGCGTGTCCTCGTCGAGCTCGAGGTCCTCGAAGGTCAGGCGGCTGGAGGACGGCTGCGCGAGGCCCGTGCGTCGCAGGATGACGCGGATGCGCGCGACGAGCTCCTCGAGGCTGAAGGGCTTGGTGACGTAGTCGTCGCCGCCCGTCGTCAGCCCGCGGACCTTGTCCTGGGTCGCGTCGCGCGCGGTGAGGAAGATGATCGGCAGCTGCCCGCGCTGGGCGCCCAGGCGCTCGGCGACCTCGAAGCCCTCCATGTCCGGCAGCATGACGTCGAGCACGAGCAGGTGCGGATCGAAGCTGCGCACGGCCGCGAGCGCGTCACGGCCGGTGCCCGCCGACGCGACCTCGAAGCCCTGGAAGCGCAGCGCCATCGACACGACGTCGACGATGTTCGGCTCGTCGTCGACGACGAGGATGCGGTGTGACTCTTCTGTCGTGGGCGGTTGCACACCCACATTGTCGACCCCGATCCTGGGAGCCTGCTGGGAGCCCCCTGTCGATCAGCTGAACACGTCGTCTGCCGGGTCCGGGGCGGGCGCGCCGCCGGGCGGCGCGACGAAGCTGCCGGGGCGCAGGTCCGGGGCGGGTCCTTCGCCGCGATGGCCGTGGCGCCCGAACAGCGGCCGCGCGTCGCCGAGATGCGTGAGCGCCTCGTCCAGGTGAGAGAGCAGCTCGTCGGCCTGCGCCTGCGTGAGGTCGCCGTTGGCGACGGCCTTGTCGGCCTGCGTCTTGGCATCGGCCTTGAGCGCCGCGCGCACGTCGTCCAGCGACTTGCCCTGCGCCTTGGCGACGTCGGCGATGCTCTTGCCGGCCGCCAGCTGGGTGTGCAGCTGCTCGCGGGTGAGGCCGAGCGCCTTGGCGAGATCCGGGAAGACCGCGCCCTTGATCGCGCCACGGTGGCCGAAGCCGGGGCCGCCGGGGCCGAAGCCGTGGCGTCCGGGGCCGCCGAAGCCGGGGCCGAACGGACCGCCGCCCAGCACGTGCCCGGACTGCTTGCGCGCCGCCTTGATCGCGTCCGCCTGCTTCTGCGTGAGCTTGCCGTCCGTGACGGCCTGGTCGAGCTGGGCGTCCTGCGCCGCGGCGAGCGCGTCGTGCAGGGCCTGCGGCGTGACGTTCAGGCGCTTGGCCGCGTTGTCGAGCACCGCCTGCTCGGCCTTGGCGCCGTCGTCCTTGGTGACCGCGGCGATGGCCGCTCCTGCGCCGCCCGCGAGCAGCGCTCCGGTGATGGCGAGCGTCGTGATCCTTCGTGGACTCATGCCGCGTCCTTTCGTCGAGAGCGGGGCCGCTGCGACGACACGCTGTCAGACGCGCGTAAGAGCCATGTACGAATCAGCTGAGAATCCAGAAGCGACTCAGAGGGACTTCGCCGCATCCGGATGGGCCTGCAGGATCTCCTCGCCGGCTTCTCCGGTGCGCACGCGGAAGGCCTCCTCGACGGGCAGCACGAAGACCTTGCCGTCGCCGACGCCGCCGGTGCGCGCGTGCTTGAGGATCGAGTCGACGACCGTCCGCACGTCGCCGTCGGCGATGACGCACTCGATCTTGACCTTCGGGCGCAGGTAGTTGGTCAGCTCGGCGCCGCGGTAGCGCTCGGTGATGCCCTTCTGGCGCCCGGAGCCCTTGACCTCGCTCACCGACATCGACGGAAAGCCGTTGACGAGCAGGTCGGCGCGGATCGGCTCGAACGCCTCGTGGCGGATATAGGCAATCACCATCTTCATGCGGTCACCTCGGTTGGAAAGGGCCGGCTCTCACAACACGGAGACGGGCGGGACCACGCTACCCGACGAGGCCAGCTCCTCCTCGACGCTCGCCTCCGGCTTGATGAGGATCGCGCCTTCGCCCGTCGCGTAGGCCTCCTCGCCGTGATGGACGATGTCCATGCCGACGGCCTCGTCGTGGTTGGGCCCGCGCAGCGGCGAGAAGACGCCGATGAGCCGCAGCAGCCCGAAGGTCATGCCGAACGCGTAGGCCGGCGTCGCGAGCACCGCCATCAGCTGCGAGCCCAGCTGGCCCGCATCGCCGTAGAGCAGGCCGTCGGCGACGCCGTTCCAGGACTGCTGGGCGAAGAAGCCGATGAAGACGATGCCGGTCAGGCCGGCGAGGCCGTGGGCTGCAAGGACGTCGAGCGTCTCGTCGATCCGCGTGCGCGCCCGCCAGACGATGAACGCGTAGCTGGGCAGCGCCGCGACCGCGCCGAGGACCATCGCCCAGGCCGGGCTGATGAACCCGGCCGCCGGCGTGATCCCGACGCAGCCCACGACGATGGCGGTCGCCGCGCCGATGGCCGTCACCTGCCGCCCGCGGATGAGGTCGAGCACGAACCACACGGCCAGCGTGCAGGCCGGCGTCAGCAGCGTGTTCGTGA
>JAXDFS010000361.1:0-23130 GCA_034665465.1 Solirubrobacteraceae bacterium | reverse complement strand
CCGAGGTCGACGTGCATGAGGCCCGGGACGTCCTGCGTCGGGTCCGCGTCGCGGTAGTAGTGCACGCCCTGCACGAAGGCGTTCGCGCAGTTGCCGACGCCGACGATCGCGACGCGCACCTTGTCGGACTGGTAGCGCGAGGCGCCGTTGGTGTGTGCGCCGTTGCCGTTGCTGGGGCTCATTGTGCTGTTCGTTTCCCTTCGTAAGACCGTTCCGGGGCTAACACCCCGTCACCAATTGCGAGTTACACGGGCGCCGGGCCGGTGAGCTGGCGCTTGACGTGCAGGATGCGCTGCAGGACGGTGAAGCTCGAGAGGGCCGCGAGCACGTAGACCGCCGGCTCCAGGAGCCCGAGGTCGGCGAAGACCAGCCCTGCGGACAGGATGATGACGCGGATGAGGCGCGTGGCGATTCCGACCTTGCACTCGATGCCAAGGCCCTCGGCGCGCGCGCGGGTGTAGGAGACGACGAGCGAGGCCATGACGGCCACGACGACCGCGGCCACCGCGAGCTCGTCGCCGCGCTCGGCGAACGTCGCCGCGACGGCGGTGAGCACGAAGCCCTCGACGATGCGATCGAGCGTCGAGTCCAAGAAGGCGCCGAACGGCGTGCCCTTGCCCGACATGCGCGAGTAGCCGCCGTCGAGCGTGTCGCAGATCGACCCGATGATGAACACGACGCCGCCGATGAAGAACTCGTGCTGCCAGACGAGCAGGGCCGCGACGACGTTGAGCACGAAGCCCGCCATCGAGATCTGGTTGGGCGTCAGGCGCGACGCGACGAGCTTGTCGCGCAGGATCTCCAGGCGCCGGGCGGTGGGCGAGTCGCTGCGCACCCGCGGCAAGCGGCGGCCGGGCTCGGGCGGCACGGATTCGGTCGGCGGCGGCTCACGCGTCTGCGCCCGCATCAAGTCGCTGCCGGCGCGACGTCAGGACCCGGGAGCGGCGGCGCGATCTCGCTGCGAGCGTCGGGCCGGAAGCGCCAGACCTCCGGGCGCAGGCGCGCCATGCCGGTGGCCACGAGCGCGCCGATGCCTGCGGCGCAGGCCCCGAGCACGGCGTCGGCGAGGAAGTGGTTGGCCGTCACGACGATCACGAACACGACGATCAGCGGATAGATCGCCCAGAAGACCTTCAGCGCCCGGCGGCGCACGAGGCGCACGAGCGGGATGCTGATCATCATCGCGAAGCCGACGTGCATCGAGGGCACGGCCGCGTAGGGGTTGAAGAGCTTGCTGATCGTCACGCTGTCCTGGCGCACGCCGGTGAAGTCCGAGACGGCGTCGAAGAAGCCCCACTCCGGGAAGAAGCGCGGCGGGGCGGTCGGGAAGATCGCGTAGCCGACGAGCGCGACCCCGAACGCGACGAGGAACATGTTGCGCACGAAGTAGAAGCTCGGGTTGCGAAAGAGGTACAGCCACGCGAGCGCGCCGAGCGTGATCGACGTCTGCGCGTTGATGTACATCCACGCCGAGCCGTCCAGCAGCCACTGCTGGCCGGCGGCGAAGGTCTGCAGCGAGGGCTCGACGAAGACGTGCAGCGTGCGCTCGATCCCGATGACGTCACGGGCGTGCTGGAAGGCCGCCGTCGCCACGTCGGGGTGGTTCACGAAGCCGCGCGTCAGCCGGTAGAGCTGGTATGCGGCCATGAACAGCAGCACCTGGCGCACCACGTCGAGCGGACCGTGGGGCAAGAGGCGCGCCTGAAACGAGCTGAGGCGGGCGGTCATGGGACGACGGTCATCCTATCCCCCGCGCCAGCTTGTAACGAGCCTTCACAGCTCAGCCCCGGCACGCGCTGCCCGTCAGGCGCGCCTGGACGCGCACCGTGCCCGCCCCGAGCACGCGCAGCGCCGTCATGCCCCCGGGGCCGCGGCGCACGCAGGCGCGCCCGGCCGTGACGCGCCACCAGCGCGAGTAGCGGATCCGGACGAGGGCGGTGCCGGCGCGGCGCGCAGCCAGGGCGAAGCCGTCGGTGCCGGGATGCAACGGCCCGCGCGCGCGACCGCTGACAAAGGGCGCCGGGTCGCGGACGGCGAACAGGCGCCAGTGCTCGTCGTGCCACACCTGGTGCAGGTACGCCGGCCCGCGCTCGATGAGCCGCGCCTCGCCGCGCGCCGCGTAATCCAGCGCCACGTCGGGCAGCGCGACGTACGCGACGGCCTGCTCGTCCAGCCATGCGCGGTAGGTCGCGGCGTTCAGCGTGCCGTCGTAGAAGAGCGCCCCGTAGCGGCGGTCGAGCTGGCGCTCCCAGCCGCGCGCGAGCGGGATGTGCGGCGCCACCCGGGCCGACTCCCAGTGGTTGGCGGTGAACGGGATCTCCACGCGGAAGACGCCCGGCGCTCGCGTGTCGAGATCGCGCAGCAGCGGCGCGTAGTACGAAGCGTGCACGGAGGGGTCGCCCGCCGCCCGCGCGACGTCGCGCACCGCCGGGTACAGCTGCCAGTAGGCCAGCGGCAGGGCCAGTGCGACGAGCAGCGCCGGGCGCCGCCGGCCGGCCAGCGCGCCCAGCAGCACCGGGCCCGCGACGAGCGCTCCCAGGCGGGTGACGTTGCCCCCCAGCGGGGTGGCGAGCGCGAACGCCGCGACGCACGCGAGCGCGTACACGGCGGCGCCGGCGCGCAGTGCGCGCTCGCGTGCGGGCAGCAGCGCGGCGACCAGCGCGATGGCGGCCAGCGCGGGCCAGAAGGCCGACGGGGCGAACGGCTCGCTGCCGCCCTCGGGAAAGAGCGCGGCGAGCACGACGGCGGGCCCCAGTGCGGCGGCGGCGACGAGCGCGGCCCCGACACGCCGGCCGGGCGCGGCGAGGCCCCACGCGAGCACCGCGAGCGCCAGGAAGAGCCCCGCGACCGGGCTCGCGAGCGTGGTCGCCGCCGCCAGGATCGCCGCGGCCGCGGCCCGGCGCCGCCCTGTCCCGAGCGCCAGCAAAGCGCCCGCGCCCAGCGCGACGCCGAGCAGGAACGTCATGCGCCCGGTCAGCAGCGTCGCCGTCGTGGCGAGGGCGAACCACACCGCGGCCGCGCAGGCCGGCCGGGCGGGCCAGTGGCGGCGGGCGAGGGCCGCGAACAGGGCCGCCGCCGCGACGGCCGCCAGGGCGCCGGCGAGCTGCACGCCGAGCACGGCGCCCAGCGGCGGGAAGAGGACGCTGTAGGCAGGCGTGTGGTGGCCGGCGTACCAGCCGTTGTCCCAGATGCCCAGGCCCGCGCGGCGCACGAGGTCGGCGCGGTACTCCTGCGCTGCGAGGTCGGCGCTGGGCGGCGCGATCAGCAGGTAGGCGGCGGCGCCGAGCGCCGCGACCACCCACGGGCTGGACGACAGGCGCCGGCTCACGGCGCCAACCCTCGCAGGCTCAGCCGTCGAGGTGCCCGACGATCCGCTCGGCGAGCTCGGGCCGGTCGATCCACGGCCAGTGCCCGGCATCCTCGACGACCTCCAGCACGGCGTCGCCGAGCGTCGCCGCGTAGCCGGCGCCGAAGCGCGCCGGGATCCAGGGATCCTCGGCGCCCCAGAGCACGAGCGCGGGCGCGTCGATCGCGCCGAGCTCGGCACCCGCCTGCGCGAGCACCGCGGGCGACGCGCTGCGCAGGAGCTTCAGCAGCGCCCGCTCGGTGCCGAGATCGAACGACTGCGAGACCGCGGCGAGAAACGGCGCGGGCATCGGGTCCTCGCCGGCCGAGGCGCGCCGTGACAGGCGCCGCAGGACCGGCCTCGTCGCCGCCCCGACCGCGATCGGGCCTGCCAGCGGCGTGCGCACGAGCCGCGCCGGCCCGCGCCACCTGAAGCCGGCCAGCAGCGGGACGCCGTTGACGACGACGAGCCGCTGCACGCGCTCGGGCTGTGCCATCGCCCAGCGCAGCCCGACGGCCGCGCCCCAGTCGTGCAGGCACAGGCGCACGCGATCGAGGGCCAGATGGTCGAGCAGGCGGTCGAGGAACGCGACGTGCCCGGCGAGCGAGTAGTCCAGGTCCCCGCGCTTGCCGCTGCGCCCGAAGCCGGGCAGGTCGACGGCGATGCCGCCGCCGAGCTGCAGCGGCCCGAGCCAGTCGAACGAGCTCGTCGGCAGGCCGTGCAGGTAGACGATCGGCACGTCGTCGTCGCCGGCCCGGCGCAGGAACACGGGCTGGTCGTCGAGCTCGATCGTCTCCTCGGTCACTTGCGCCACGGCCGCTGAAGATAGCCTCACCATCGTGCGGACCCTCTGCGTCGGCGAGGCCATCGTCGATCTCATCTGCCAGCACCCGGTCGCCTCGCTGCAGGAGGCCGGCTCCTTCACGCCATACGCCGGCGGCGTGACCGCGAACGTGGCGGTCGCGGCCGCCAGGACCGGCGCCGACATCGTGCTCGCCGGGGGCGCGGGCGCCGACCGCTGGGGGACCTGGATCCACGAGAGGCTCGCCGCCGAGGGGCTGGACCTGCGCTGGTTCGCGCTCGCCGAAGGGCCCGCGACCGCGCTCGCGTTCGTCACGGTCGACGAGCAGGGCGAGCCTGCCTACGAGCTCTACGGCGACGGGATCGCCGCGATGGTGCAGGCGCTCGACGGCCAGCTGCTGGACGCCGTCGACGCCTGCGACGCGCTCTTCTTCACCTCCAACACGCTCACGCGCGAGGACGCCGCGCAGATCACGATGGCCGCGCGCGGGCGGGCGCTCGAGCTCGGGCGCCCGGTCGTCTTCGACGCGAGCCTGCGCCTGGGGCGCTGGAACGCCAATCCGGGACGGGCGGGCGCAGCCGCGGGCGCGTGCGTGCCGGGCGCGTTCCTCGTGAAGTGCAACGAGGCCGAGGCGCGGCTCATGACCGGCGAGAGCGAGCCCGAGGCGGCGGCTGCGTCGTTGCTGGCGGCCGGCGCCGAGCACGCGATCGTCACGCTCGGGCCGCGCGGGGCGATCCTGCGCGCCAAGGGCATGCGCTTCGACGTCGCGGGCAGGCCGGCGCGGGTGCGCAGTACGGTCGGCGCGGGCGACGTCTTCCTCGGCGTCCTGCTCGCCCACATGGGGATGACCGACTTCTACCCGCCGGCGCTGGCCGCCGCCCTGCCGGAGGCCGCCGCCCAGGCCGCCGCCGCCTGCGAGCGCTGGGGAGCCCTGGAGTAATGGCGCAGGCGAGCGCGCGCAGCCGCGCCGCGGCGAGCCGCGCGGGCTGGCGCGCGCCGGCGCCGGCACGCGTCGCCCGGATCCGCGCGCGGATGGCCGAGGTCTACGGCGTGCCGATGGCGCCGCCGCACGGCGACCCGCTGGCCGAGCTCGTCCTCACGGTGCTGTCGCAGTCGACGAACGACCGCAACCGCGACGTCGCGTTCCTGCGCCTGCGCGAGCGCTTCCCCTCCTGGGAGGCGGTGCGCGACGCACCCAACGAGGAGATCGAGGAGGCGATCCGCCCGGGCGGGATCTCGAAGGTGAAGTCGGCCCGCATCCAGGCGATCCTCGATGCCATCGGGGACCCGCTGGACCTCTCGTGGATGCGCGCGGCGCCCGTGCGCGACTCCCGGCAGTACCTCTGCGCGCTGCCCGGGGTGGGGCGCAAGACCGCGGCGTGCGTGCTGCTGTTCGCCTACGGCCTGCGCGACGTGCCGGTCGACACGCACGTCTCGCGGGTCGGCACGCGCCTCGGGCTCCTGCGCCCGAAGGCGCCGTTCGAGGAGCTGCACGACGCGATGGTCGCGCTCACGCCGCCCGGCGCAGAGCTCGAGTTCCACGTCAACCTGCTGCGCCACGGCCGGCGCACCTGCCATTCCCAGCGCCCGGCGTGCGACGCCTGCGCGCTGGCGCGGATGTGCCCGAGCCGGCGCGACCTGCAGCCCGCGGCGGCGGTCAGCCGGCGAGCTCGAACTCGCCGAGCGCCTTGAGCACCTCGTCGTCGTGGGTCTTCGGCGACGCCTTCTCGATGACGTGGCGGATCACGCCGTCGGGGCCGATGATGAACGTCGAGCGCTGGGCGCCCATGTACTTGCGCCCGTACATCGACTTCTCGACCCAGACGCCGTAGTCGTCGCAGACCGCATGGTCGGTGTCGGCGAGCAGCGTGAAGTTGAGCTCCTTGCCCGCGTGAAAGCGCTTGACCTTCTTGACCGGGTCCGGGGAGACGCCGATGACCTTCACCCCGGCTGCGGCGTACTCGTCGCCGCGGTCGCGGATCGAGCAGGCCTGCGTGGTGCAACCGGGGGTGTCGGCCTTCGGATAGAAATAGAGGACGACCGTGCGCCCGCGCAGGGCCGAGAGGCGCACCGGCTCGCCGTCCTGGTCGGGCAGCTCGAAGTCCGGGGCCTGGGCGCCTGCGCCGATCACGGTGCTGATCTTGCCAGGTCGGCTGCCTGCCCAGCGCGGACGCGGGAGGTCGTGGCGACCTCGGCTGCGCCGGGTACGGCAGGCGAGAGCTGACGCGATCTAGCATGGGACGCAACATGACTGAGCCTCCGGAGACCAGACCACAGGACACCCCGACCCGCGCGCACGACGCCGCCGTCGGCGCAGCCACCGAGTCGATGCTCAACTGCTACATGCGGGAGGGCGGCGAATGGCGCCCGGTTCCCGCCGAGGACGTCCCCGATCTCGCGCGCGCCGGCGACACCTACCTCGCGGCGCTTCCGTTCGAGGACCTGCGCGCGATGCTGCTCGTCGGGATCACGCATCTGTCGCCGACGCACCGCCACCGCTTCCGCACGCCGATCGAGATCGCGGTGGCCGGCGGCAGGCCCGTCGCGGTCACGCTCGACACGGTCGCCGGCATGCTCGTCGACCAGCTCGGCGACCACGGCCTCGGCGACGACCCGGTCGGCGCCAACCAGGTCGGCCCGGACCCGACCGCGGTCCTGCACCGCATGCGCGCGAGCATCCGCGCGGTCGGCTCCTTCCTCGAGGCCCGCGACGAGGAGATCGACGAGCTGTGGAGCGCGGCGCCGCTGAGCTTCATCGCCAGCGAGCAGGCCCAGCTGCTGGGCCACGCGCTGCATCCGACGCCCAAGAGCCGCTCGGAGATGAGCGACGAGCAGGTGCTGGCCTACGCGCCCGAGACGGCGGCGCAGTTCCAGCTGCACTGGCTCGCGGTCGATGCCGGCCTCGTCGAGCACGACAGCGCGACGGGCACGCCCGCGCCCGCGCTCGCCGAGCGGCTGCTGCGCGACGATCCGGCCGTCGACGGCGAGGCGCTGGACGCCGCGCTGGAGGGCCTGGGCGAGCGCGTCCTGATCCCCGCGCACCCATGGGAGCTCGAGCACCTGCGCGCTCGCGACGAGGTCGTCGCCGCGCTGCTCGACGACGGGCAGATCGTCGATCTTGGCCCGCTCGGCAGCCCCGTCACCCCGACGACGTCGGTGCGCACGGTCTACAACGCCGACTGGCCCTTTCAGCTGAAGTTCTCGCTGCACGTGCGCGTGACCAACGCGCTGCGCGTGACGCTGTCGCGCGACATGCTGCGCGGCGTCCAGACCGCGCGACTGCTGCAGACCGAGGTGGGCGAGCGGGCGGCGGAGGTCGCGCCGGGCTTCGTGCTGCTGCAGGACCCGGCGTATCTGGCGGTGCGCCACGGCGGCCAGGTCCTCGAGGGCCTCTCGGTGATCCTGCGCGACAACCGCTGGCGCACCGGCGCGCACGGCGACGTGAGCTCGCTGACGACCCTCTGCCAGGACCATCCCTACGGCGGGCGCAGCCGGCTCGGGCAGATCGTCGCGTCGATCGCGCAGCGCGAGGGCGGCGAGGAGCTCGCTGTCGCGCGCGAGTGGTTCAGGCGCTACATGGACCTCGTCGTCGTCTCGCTCGTGCGCCTCTACCTCGATCTCGGCCTGTGCCTGGAGGCCCACCAGCAGAGCGTCCTGCTCGAGCTCGAGGACGGCTGGCCCGCGCGCGCCGTCTACCGCGGCGCGGTCTTCCACCGCGCCGCGGCGCACGACGACCTCGCGGCGCTCGCGCCCGGAGAGCTGGCGCAGAGCAGCGAGTGGGTCTTCCCGGAGGCGCTCGCCGCCGAGCGGCTCGTGCAGTACATGGTCTTCAACAACGCGCTGGGCGTCGTCAACGCGCTCGCCGTGGCGGGTGCGATCGGGGAGGCCGAGCTGCTCGGCGATCTCAAGGCGCTGCTGGAGTCCGAGCGCGAGCGCGGCGGCCGCTACCCCGCCACGGGGCTGGACAGGCTGCTCGACGACACGACCTGGACGACCAAGGCGAACCTCATGACGCGGATGCACGACATGGACGAGCAGGCGGGCGACCTCGCCGGCCACGCGTCCTACGTGAAGATCCTCAATCCCCTGCACGGCGTTCGCAGCCAGGCCGGCGACGACGGCGAGCAGGAGGAGGTCGCGGCCGACCGACGGGCGTAGCCTTGACGTCGTGCCCGAGCTGCCTGAGGTCGAGATCACGGCGCGGCGCCTGGACGCCGCGCTGCGCGGCGCGCTGATCGAGTCCGCGCAGGCGCCGGGGATCAACGCGCTGAAGACCTTCGATCCGCCGCTGTCGGCGCTCGAGGGCCGCGCGATCACGGGCGTCGGGCGCCGCGGCAAGCAGCTCGTCGTCGAGGTCGCGGGCGAGCTCGTGCTGCTCGTGCACCTCATGAGCGCCGGCCGCCTGCAGCTCTTCGACAAGCGCGCCGGCCCCCGCGACCGCACGTCGCGGCTGCTCGTGCGGATCGCCGACGGCCGCGAGCTGCGCCTGCGCGAGTTCGGCACCAAGCAGGCCGCCTGGGTCAAGCTGCTGCGCGCCGGCGAGGTCGACGCCGACGAGATGCTCGCGACGCTCGGGCCCGAGGCCTGGCCGGATCCGCCCGAGGACCTGCGCGCGCTGCTGAAGGCGCCGCGCCCGCTGCACACGCTGCTGCGCGACCAGCGCGTGATCGCGGGCATCGGGCGATCGTGGGTCGACGAGATCCTCTGGACCGCGCGCCTGTCGCCGTTCAAGCGCGGCAACGACCTCACCGACGAGGAGGCGGCGGCGCTGCGCGAGGCGATCGTGACCGTGCTCGACGGTGCGCTGGAGCACTACGAGCGCGTCGTGACGCTCCCGATCCCCGACAAGCTGCCGCTGCCGCTGCTCGTCCACCGCAAGGCCGGCGAGCCCTGCCCGCGCTGCGGCGCGACCATCGAGGCCGTGCACTACGAGGACTACGTCATGTGTTACTGCCCCGCCGAGCAGACCGGGGGCAAGGTCCTCAAGGACCGCCGGCTGTCGCGGTTGCTGAAGTGAGGCCCGCGAACCGGTCGAGCGCGAGCATCGCGAGATAGAGCGCGCCGGCGCCGACGGCGATCGCCGCGGCGTAGGCCAGCGGGGCGACCGTGTCGAGGATCTGCGGGATGAGGGCGATCGCCAGCGCCGGCGGGTGCGGCGCGGACAGCAGCCACATGAGCACGAGCGCCGCCGCGATCGCGATCGCCCCCGCGATCCAGGTCACGTCGACGAGATCGGCCGCGAGCGCGCCGGCGAGCGCCACGGCGACGAGCAGCAGCCAGCGCCGCATGCCGCGGCGCAGCGTGCAGGTCCCCTGCCCGAGCCATTCGAGCGCCGAGACGAAGAGCGGCGGCGCGAGCGCCGCGACGGGCAGCGCGAGCAGCTCCCCGCCGAGCAGGATCCAGGCGGCGATCGCGGCCAGGCCGGCGGCGGCGACCGCCCAGGGATAGCGCCCGGGCAGGTCGTGCGGCGACGCTGTCTGCTGCCCGCGGCGGCGCGCGAGCCACGGCATCGCGCCCGAGATGAGGAGGCAGATGACGAGCACGGCCAGCGGATAGCTCCAGTCGGGCACGTCGAACACGATCGGAAGCGCCGCCGCCGAAAGCGCGGGGGCGAGGCGGCTGTCGAGGCTCTGCAGCACCAGCAGGGCGACGGCGCAGCCGAGGATCGCCGCGCCCCAGGAGGGCAGCTGCGCGCGCACGATCAGCGTGCCGGCGAGCGCGCACAGCGGAGGCAGCGCCGCGACGCGCCAGCGCGAGGCCGCCCAGCCCGGCAGCCGCAGCACCCAGACGCCCATCACCAGCGCGGCGCCCTCCGGGAAGATGATCGCGTGGATGCCGAGTGCGTTGGCCAGCGCCAGCATCGGGACGACGACGGCGAACGGCAGCGCCCACCCGAGGCGCGCCCACCACCGCTCGGGCAGATCGGTCATGCGCGGCAAGGCTACGCTGCGCGGATGGGGAGACGCCTCGCGATCGTCGGCGGCGACGCTGCGGGGATGAGCGCGGCCAGCGCCGCGCGCCGCCGCGACCCCGACCTCGACATCGTCGCCTTCGAGCGCGGCCCGTACACCTCCTACTCGGCCTGCGGCATCCCGTACGTCGTCAGCGGCGCCGTCACCGACCCCGACCGGCTCATCAGCCGCAGCCCCGAGGAGCACCGCGCGCGCGGGATCGACGTGCGCATCCGCTGCGAGGTCGTGGCGATCGACCTCGCCGCGCGCAGGCTGACGGTCCGCGCCGGCAGCGGCCAGGAGTCCGAGGAGCCCTTCGACGAGCTCGTCGTCGCGACCGGCGCCGAGGCGGTCACGCCGCCGATCCCGGGCGCCGAGGCGATCGAGCCCGCGCGCACGGTCGGGGCGGCCGCGCGCCTCGTGCACGCGCTGGAGCGCGGCGGGCGCACGGCGGTCGTGATCGGGGCCGGCTACATCGGCCTGGAGATGGCGGAGGCGTTCGCGGACCGCGGCCTGCAGGTGACCATGATCGAGGCCCAGGACCAGGTCATGGGGACGCTCGACGCCGACATGGCCGCCCACGTGCAGACCGCCGCCGAGGGCCACGGCATCCGCGTGCTCGTCGGGGCGGAGGTCGAGGAGATCGTCATCGACGACGCCGGCGCGCCGGTCGCCGTGCGTACCGCCGGCGAGACCTTCGACGCCGACCACGTCGTCGTCGGGACCGGCGCGCGCCCCGTCGTGGCCGTCGCCTGCGCGGCGGGGCTGCAACTCGGCGACAGCGGCGCTGCGCGTCGACGACCATCAGCGCTGCCCGGGCCACGACGGCGTCTACGCAGCCGGCGACTGCGCCGAGAGCCACCACCGCCTGCTCGACCGGGCGGTCAACATCCAGCTCGGCACCCACGCCAACAAGCAGGGGCGCATCGCGGGCGTCAACGTGACCGGTGGCGACGCCCGCTTCCCCGGGGTCATCGGCACCGCGGTCTCGAAGATCTGCCGCTACGAGGTCGGGCGCACGGGGCTTGGCGAGGCCGAGGCGCAGGCGGCGGGCATCGACGTCGTCAGCGCGACGATCGAGGACCTCACCCGCGCGGGCTACTACCCAGGCGCCGGGCCGATCTGGGTCAAGCTCGTCGCCGAGCCGGGCAGCGGGCGGCTGCTGGGCGGACAGATCGTGGGCGTCGAGGGCGCGGCGAAGCGCATCGACGTGCTCGCGACGGCGGTCTGGGCGGGGATCCCCGTCGACGAGCTCGCGCTGCTGGACCTCTCCTACGCCCCACCGTTCAGCGGCGTCTACGACCCGTTGCTGATCGCCGCGAAGGCGACGGCGAAGCTCATCTGATCCGGTCGAGCTCGCGCGGGCGCAGCAGCGCGATGAGCTCGCCGCGGTGCCCCTGGCGCCGCACGCCCGCGACGCCGCCCTTCTTCATGTCGATCGCCGCACCGGTGAGGTCGCCGACGATCTGCGCGAAGTCCGGGTTGTGGCCGACGAACAGCACGCGCCTGTCCTCGCCGGCGGCGGCGGCGAGCTCCAGCGCGGCGTGCACGTCGAAGTCGCTGCTGAGCGCCTCGTCGACGATCGGCTCGCAGCCGAGCGCCTCGCAGGCCAGGCGCGCGGTGTCCAGCGCGCGCACCCGCGGGCTCGTGACGACGAGCTGGAAGGAGAGCTCCAGCGCGGCGAGCGCGCGCCCGGCGGCGCGCGACTGCTCCTCGCCGCGGGGCGTCAGGCGGCGCTCGGGGTCCGGCCGCGCGCCGTGGGGCTCGGCCTCGCCGTGTCGCAGAAACCAGAGCTGCTGGGCCATGGGCGGCAATCTATTGGGGCGGCCCCACCGGGCGCACGCTGACCCAGCTCTTGACGAGCGGGCCCAGGCGCTCGGCCAGCGGCGGGCCGAACAGCGCCGTCATCTCGTCGCGGCGCAGCAGCTCGATCTCCTCCCAGTCGCCCGCCACGCCCAGGCGCCAGTAAGGGCGGCGCAGCGCGTGCGGGAGCCAGTGCGCGAAGGGCAGCAGCGCGTGCGGCTCGACGGGGAACGAGAACGCCGGGGTCTGGACGTACCAGCCCCGGGCGACCCGGCGCAGCTCGCGCGCAAAGGCGGCGCGGTGGGCGGGCGCGACGTGCTCGATGACGCTGCTGCAGTAGGCGAGGTCGAACTCGGCGTCGGCGAACGGCAGTCCCTGCAGCACGTCGGCCTGCACGAACGGGCCCGGGTAATCGGGGCGCGGGACGAGGTCGACGCCCGTGATGTCGTGGCCCGGCACGTGACGGCGCAGGCCCAGGCGCCCGCTGCCGACGTCGAGGATCCGCGTCTGCGCCGTCGCCCCGGTCAGCCCGAAGAGCTGCGCGTGGCGGCGGCTGCGCGCGCGCCCGCTCGCGACCGATGCCGCGCGGGCGCGCAGGCCCGGCTTGGCGGTTCCGTAGACGTTGTCTGGAGCCCAGCGCGACACGACGGCTAGCGTACGGTGGGCATCGCATGAGCGAGATCTACACGCCCGAGAACCTGCTCGATCGGATCAGCGATCCGGCGACGCTCGCCGCGCAGTACGAGCGCGGCAAGCGCCGCGAGCGCGAGCTGCTCGATCGCCATCTCGGCATCGACGGCGGCGACGCGCTGTCGGTCGGCTGCGGCTGGCACCCGGGCCGCCATCTGCTGCCGCGGCCGCAGTGGCGCCTCGTGGCCGCCGACATCGATCCCGAGCGCCCGCGCCACGCGGTCGCCACGGGCGAGGCCGACGAGGGCGTGGCGGGCGCCGCCGGCGCACTCGACATGCTCGCCGACGGGTCCTTCGACGTCGTGCTGCACCGCCTCGTGCTGCACCACGTCGCCTACGCCGGGCCGCTGGAGCCGTGCCTGGCCGAGGCGCGGCGCCTGCTGCGCCCCGGCGGCGCCCTCGTCGCGATCGAGCCCAACGTCCTGCATCCGGTGGGCGCGGCCCTGGCCGTGGCCAACCGGGTCGGCCTGGGCGTGTCGGTGCACGGCACGCCCGACGACATCCCGCTGTCGCCGCGGCGGCTGGCCGCGGCGGCGCTGGCGGCGGGGCTGGAGCCCGAGCTGCACGCGGTCAGCTACTCCTGGCGGCGGCTGCCCGTCCGCGCCCAGCGCGCCGTGGGCCGCCTGGATCGCTTCGGCTCGGCACCCGGGATGCGCTGGCTGGGTCACACGTTCATGCTCATCGCGCGGCGGCCGGCGTAGGGGGCTGCTGCTGCTCGGCGGTGGTCTGTGCGCCGGCGTCTACGGCGGCGATGAGGGGAGGGTCTGGCGCCGGTGGCACCCTGCGCGACCGCCGCGTCGGGGCGGGCTACGGCGGCCGTCTTGGTGCGAGCGTCTACGGCGGCGATGAGGGGAAGGGTCTGTCGCCGGTGGCCTGCGCGACCGCCGCGGTGCGGGAAAGGCTGACGCGTAGGTGTTCGCCTGGAGCATCTACTCGTCGCCCATCCCGCCAAGCGCCCCGCACCGCGGATGGCTGACGCGTAGGTGTTCGCCTGGAGCATCTACTCGTCGCGCTTCGCGCTGAGCGCCGCGAGCCTCAGGCCCTTTCCCTCAATGATGCAGTTCCCGCCCACGCCACGCTCAACGACAGCGCGACGAGCGGAACGCCAGCGCCAACACACGGATCAGCGCTGGTAGGACTCCACAGGCGTCCCGGCGAAGCTCGTCCAGCGCACGTTCCAGCGCCGCCCCGCCTTGAACGCGGAGCTGAGCGTGAAGTAGCCCTTCGCATCGGTCGTGACGGTCTTGAGCGGCTTGAAGGTCGAGGACCCGCGGTCCGCGTAGACGATCGTGACCGTGGTCGGGCCGACGCCGGGGCCGGCAGCGGGCGTGATGCCGCCGAGCGCCGCCGGCGCGGCCGGGCGCACGAGGCCCCAGATCGAGACCTTCGAGCCCGTGCGCCGCACCGCGAGCGGCAGGCGGAACGCGGGCAGGGACGGCTTCGGCCTGCCGTCGGCGAAGCGCAGGCCCGATTCGAAGCCCCCGTACTGCTTGGGCCCGGTCGGGTCGCTGTCGCGCAGCAGATACTGCGAGAAGGCGACGACCCGCGGGTTGTCGTAGGCGATGCGCTCGGCGATCGCCCGGTACTCGACCTGCTTGGCCAGCGAGACGCCGCTCTGCGTGTCGGGTGTGGACTGGATGCCGAACTCCGTGAGGTAGACCGGCAGCTTTGCCGTCAGCGCCCCCGCGGCGCGGGCGCGGTCCAGCGCCGTCGTCAGGCGCGACAGGACGCCGATCGTCACGTCGTCGGGGTTGGCGGGCTTGAAGAACGGGCCCTGGCGCGTCGTGTACGCGTGGTGGGCGTAGCCGCTGGCCGGCAGCGGGCCGCACTTCGGGCGGCGCTTGTACTTCTTGTCCAGGCACAGCGCCCCGCGCAGGAACGCCAGCGGGGCCACGACGCGCCCTGTCCCGCGCGGCGAGGTCTCGCCCAGCAGGATGCGGTCGTTGCCCTGGCCGGCCTTTCTCAGGCCGCGCACGCCCGCGAGGTAGAGCGAGCGGTAGATCAGCGGCGAGATCGCCCGCCCGCCGTGGCCGAACTGCGGGCGCAGGAACTGCGGCTGGTTGGGCTCGTTCCAGATCGCCCAGGTGTCGACCTGGTCGCCGTAGTGACGCCCGACAGCGGTCACGAACGCCGCGAACGCCGTCGAGCTCGGTCGCGTGAGCTTGTCGAGGTGGTCCTTCGTGGCCCATTTCGGCACCGGCCCGCTGATCGTCAGCAGCACCGGCCAGTTGCGCTCCTTGGCCGCCGCGAGCAGCGCGTCGTACTCGCCCCAGTCGTAGGCGTCCGGATCGGTCGGCTCGAAGGCCGGCCGGGTCGCGGCATCGGGCGACGGTGCGACGGCCGCCCAGGTCAGGATGACGCGCAGCGACGCGACGCCGAGCGAGTCCATCTCCGCCAGCGCCGCCGGCCGGGTCGCCGGGTTCATCAGGTCACGCGGGGCCTCGAACGTGAGGCCCTGCGTGCGCCCCGCGCTCGCGGGTGCGGCGATCAGCAGGCTGAGCAGCAGCGTGAGGAAAAGAAGTCGGCGCACAGAGGGCATAACCCCGGCAGTCGGGTCAGGGTTGCGGAGAGACCCTACCCTCGGCAGTGACATGAGCCCTGCGGCCAAGGACGACATCGTCGCGACGCACGCCGCCGCGGCGTGCAGCGCGCGCGAGCCGCTGCTCGTGCTCGAGCCGCTGCGCGCGTTCCTCCGCGAGCAGGGACTCGCAGGCGACGACGACGAGCTGCACGCCGAGCCGATCGGCGACGGCCACTCCAACGTGACCTACCTGCTGCGCTGCGGCGAGGCCGAGCTCGTGCTGCGCCGGCCGCCCCGCGGCCCGCTGCCCCCGAGCGCCCACGACGTGCTGCGCGAGGCGCGCCTGTTGCTGGCGCTCGCGCCCACCGGCGCCCGCGTCCCGCGGGTGCTCGCCGTCGGCGCGGACGAAACGCTCATCGGCGCCCCGTTCTACGTCATGGAGCGCGTCGCCGGCACCGTCGTCACCGACGTCCTGCCGCCGGAGCTCGACACCCCCGAGCAGCGCAGGCGGCTGGGCGAGGAGCTCGTCGACGCGCTCGTCGAGGTCCACGCCGTCGACTGGCGCGCGCACGGCCTGAGCGGCTTCTCGCGCGACCCGGGCGCCTACCTCGAGCGCCAGCTGCGCCGCTTCGGCGGCCTCTGGGAGCAGCTGCGCACGCGCGAGATCGCCGCCGTCGAGGAGGTCGGCGCCTGGCTGGCCGGGCACCTGCCGCGCTCGGGGCCCGCGACCGTCGTCCACGGCGACTATCGCCTCGGCAACACGATGATGGCCCCGGCCGCCCCCGCTTCGCTCGTCGCGATCTTCGACTGGGAGATGGCGACGATCGGCGACCCGCTCGCCGACGTCGGCTATCTGCTCGCCATGTGGATCCAGCACGACGATCCGCCGCTGCCCGGACTGTTCGAGTTCGGCGGCGTCACGCGGCGCGAGGGCTTTCTCACGCGCGACGAGCTCGTCGCGCGCTACGAGCAGCGCAGCGGGCGCGCGATGTCCGACGGGCGCTGGTATCGCACGCTCGCGCTCTGGAAGGCCGCCGTCTTCATGGAGGGCAACTACCGACGGGCGATCAGCGGCAGCACCGACGATCCCTGGCTGAAGGGCTTCGGCGACGGCGTCGTGGCCCTCGCCGAGCGCGCGCGGGCGCTGACGCTCGGCGAGTGACTGCGCCGTCAGGCGGCCGGCGTGTGGCCGCCGGCCTCGGCATCGGGCTTGGGGGCTGCGGCGTCGGCCGTGGTGTCGGCGGCCGGCTTGGGCGCGTCGTCCTTGCCGAGCTTCTCGGTGACCTTGCGCTTGACGGACTCGAAGTCCTCCTTGCGCTTGGGGTCGTTGGCGAACTGCTTGGCCTTCTCGGCGAACTCCTGTGCCTGGGCCTTGGCTTGCGGGGACTTCACGTAGTCGGAGATCTGCTTGAAGAGAGACATGCACTGAAGTTAGCCCATCGGCTGCCCGTCCTCGATGCGACGGCGCAGCTCCGCGCCGCGCCCCGCGGCGACGGCCCGCGCCGCCCGCCGCTCGTCGAGGGCGAAGCCGCCCGCGGCCGCGAGCTCCAGCAGCTCCTGGCGCTCCTCGCCCTCGCGCGCGCCGCGCATGAACAGCCAGCCGAAGAGGCAGATCGTCACGATCGAGCCCTCCACCATCATGATCGAGCCCGCCACGACCTGGTCGCTCTGCGGGGAGATCGCGTGCGCCCGCTCGCCGGCGCGGTAGACGTCGAAGTACGCGCGGTCGGTCCAGACGAAGATGTTCGCCAGAACGGTCGTCGTGAACCGCACGGCGATGATGTAGGTCAGGCGGCCGAGGTTGCCGAACCACGCGGGCTTGGGCAGCGGGCCCAGCAGCGCCATCCACATGTTGATCCCGAGGCCGACGAACAGCATGTGCTCCAGCGCGTGGATCCCGTCGTGGCGGACGGCCGCCTGGTGGGGCCCCACGAGGTGCCAGAACATGAGGTCCACCGCCCACAGCCCGAACGCCGGTACCGGGTGGGCGAGGTGTCGCAGCCAGCCCAGCCCGCTCGTGCGCAGCAGCGGCGCCAGCAGCGGCCCGGTCAGCCCGAGCACGATCAGCAGCGAGCCGATGTCGGCGATCAGCAGGTGCTCGGCCATGTGCGCGTAGAAGACGTCGCCCGAGAGCGCGCCCAGCGGCGAGCTCAGCGTCACCGCGATGAGCCCGAGCCCGGCGGCGAAGCAGGCCCTGCGCCAGCCCGGCACCGGCCTGTCCTGCGCCGCCAGCCGCCGCGCCCGGACGGCGTACATGACGCCGACCGCGAGGATCGGCGCGAGCTGCAGCGGGGCGATCGTCACCTGCACACCCGCAAGGCTGACAGCTCAGCCTGGATCCAGGCTCAGCCGCCCGCGGAGATCAGCACGACGCCGCCGAGCGCGACGACGACGCCCACGCGCTGGATGCCGCGCAGCCGCTCCCCGAGCACGAGCGCCGCCATGAAGACCGTCATGACCGGATACAGCGAGCTGCCGACGGCGACCGTCGACAGCTCGCCGATCGTCGTCGCGTAGTTGTAGGCCGTGTTCGCGCAGAGGTCGAGCAGCCCGATCGCGGCGAGCGTGACGATCTCCGACCCGCGCGGCCGGCGGCCGCCGCGCCGCAGCGCCAGGACCGCGAAGGCGACCACGAACGGCGAGGCGGAGACCCGCGACAGCGTGAGCGCCCACGCCACGTCGCCATGCGAGCCGATCTGCGCCAGCACGAAGTACGAGCCGAAGCCGAGGCCCGCGGCGACAGCGAGCAGGACGCTCTGGCGCTGCTGGGGCAGGTCGACCGCGCCGCCGTCGTCCTCGCGCGAGGCGAGCACGATGCCCGCGACCGCCGCCGCGAGGCCGATCGACCGCACCGGGCCGGGGTGGTCGCCGGTGGCGATCCCGACGAGCACCGGCAACGCCACGCCGGTCGCGGCGATCGGCGCGACGATGCTCATCGTGCCGATCGCCAGCGCCCGGTAGAAGGCCGTCAGGCCGAGGATCCCGACGAGGCCCGCGCCGAGCGCGGCCGCGATCGCCTTGGTCGCGGGCGGCCCCTCGCCGCGGGCCACCACGAAGATCGCCATGACCGTCAGCGACGAGAGGTACATCCCGGCCAGGACAACCGGAACCGGAAAGGTGCGGCTCTTGAGGCCGCCGAGGAAGTCCGACAGCCCCCAGACCACCGAGCAGCCCAGCGCGAGCGCGATCGCTGCCACGGCGGGCTCGGCTCAGCTGGTCGGCGACGCGCTCAGCGGCGCCGGCGGCGGCCGTAGATGAGCCGCAGGCCCTTGAAGAGGAGCTTGGAGGTCGTCGCCTTGTAGGGAAAGCCGTACGGGTCGCGCCTGAGGTGCACGCGGCTGATGAACAGCGACTGCTGCTTGGTGAACTTCCTGATGCCCGCGGCGCCGTGGCGGGTGCCCAGGCCCGACGCCTTCCAGCCGCCCATCGGCAGCTCGACGGCGACGTAGTTCAGCAGCGCGTCGTTGACGCACACCGCGCCGGCCTGCAGGCGCCGGGCGATCTGCTCCCCGCGCTCGCGGTCGCGGCTGAAGACCGCCCCGCCCAGGCCGTAGGGCGAGTCGTTGGCGAGCGCCACGGCCTCGTCGGCGTCGGCGACCTTCATGATCGGCAGCGTCGGGCCGAAGGTCTCCTCGGTCATCGCCTTCATCGAGTGGTCGACGTCGACGAGCACGGTCGGCTCGTAGAACATGCCCTTGCCGGGCGCGCGCCTGCCGCCCGTGAGCGCGCGGGCCCCCTTGGCGAGCGCGTCGCGCACGTGCTCCTCGACGATCTCCAGCTGCCTGGGGAACGTCATCGCCCCGACCTCCGCCGTGCCGGGCCCGGTCGACTCGCCCTGGCGCAGCGCGCCGACCTTCTCGACCACCTTCTGCACGAACGCGTCGTAGACGGGCTCCTCGACGTAGACGCGCTCGATCGAGATGCACGTCTGGCCGGCGTTGAGCATCGAGTAGTAGACGGCGAGGTTGGCGGCGCGCTCGAGGTCGGCGTCGGACAGGACGATCATCGGGTCCTTGCC
Organism: Solirubrobacteraceae bacterium; assembly: GCA_034665465.1. Lineage (GTDB taxonomy): Bacteria > Actinomycetota > Thermoleophilia > Solirubrobacterales > Solirubrobacteraceae > CADCVQ01. The sequence continues at coordinate 3,999 of JAXDFS010000361.1, read as the reverse complement.
GCCGAGCTCGAGCGCGACCGGCGTGAGCGTCTGCGCCGCGCGCTCCATGACCTTCTTCCCGGTCGCGGTGGAGCCCGTGAACATGACCATGTCGACGACGTCGACGAGCGCGGCACCGGTCTCGCCGCGCCCGGTCGCGACGCTGAAGACGCCGTCGGGCAGGCCGCTCTCGGCCAGTCCGTCGGCGAGCAGCAGCGAGGTCAGCGGCGTGATCTCCGACGGCTTGAGGATCACGCTGTTGCCTGCCAGCAGCGCCGGGATGCAGTCGCCGAAGGAGTTCGTCAGCGGGTAGTTCCAGGGCCCGATGACGCCGATCAGGCCCAGCGGCTCGTAGCGGACGATCATCTTCTTGCCCTTGACCGCGAGCGTGCTCGCGTGGATGCGCTCGTCGTCGAGGAAGGACTCGGCGTTGCGCGCCCAGTAGTCGATCGCGCCGCCGATGTAGTTGATCTCCGCCATGTAGGCGTCCTCGTAGGTCTTGCCGGTCTCCGAGACGATCGTCGCGACGACGGTGTCGGCGTTGTCCATGATCCACTTCTGCATCCGCCGGATGACGCGCCTGCGGCCCTCGAAGCCCAGTGCCCACCAGCCGGGCTGTGCGGCGCGCGCGCGCGCCGCGAGCTCGGCGACGCGCTCGGGCGAGAGGTCGGCGACGTGTGCGATGACGTCGCCGGTCGCAGGGTTCTCGACGGGGATCTCGGCACCGGCTCCCTGGCCGTTGGAGCGCTGCGCGGCGCTGGTGTCGACGCTGGCCATGTTCGCTTTCTCCCTCTGGATCTGACGTGCCGTCAAGACCCTACGCTACGCGATCGCCCCGCTCGCCACGAGCGCGAGCACGGTGGCGCCGAGCACGACCCGGTAGCCGACGAAGACCACGGTCGAGTGCGTCGTGAGGAAGCGCAGCAGCAGGGCGATCGACGCGTAGCCGGTGACGAACGCCAGCAGCGTCGCGACGGCCGTCGGCCCGACGCCGACGGCGCCCTCGGCGCTGCCGTTGACGACGTCCTTGAGCTCGTAGAGCCCGCTCAGCACGACTGCCGGGATCGACAGCAGAAACGAGAAGCGCGCGGCCGAGACGCGGTCGAAGCCGAGCAGCAGCCCGGCCGAGATGGTGGCGCCCGAGCGCGAGACCCCGGGGACGAGCGCGAGCGCCTGGGCGAAGCCGATGACGACCGCGTCGCGGCGCGTGATCGTGTCGAGGTCGCGGTCGCGGCGCGACAGGGCCTCGGCCACGAGCAGCACGAGTCCGAAGACGATCAGCATCGAGCCGATGAGGTACAGGTCGCGCGCGCCGTTCTCGATCTGGTCCTTGAAGGCGACGCCGAAGATGACGATCGGGACCGAGCCGAAGATGAGGTACCAGCCCATCCGCGCCTCGAGCGTGCCGCGCACCGCGGGATCGCGCAGCGAGCGCAGCCAGGCCGTCGCGATCCGGATGAGGTCGGCGCGGAAGTACAGCAGCACCGCCGCCATCGTCCCGAGCTGGATGACCGCGGTGAACGCCGCGCCCGGATCCTCCCAGCCGGCGAAGGCCGGGACGATGCGCAGGTGCCCGCTGCTCGAGATCGGCAGGAACTCCGTGAGTCCCTGCACGACGCCCAGGACGATGGCCTGGACGAGGCTCAAGGTCTGGGGACTAGTCCCCGAGCTCGATGGCCGAGATGAGGACCGGGGTGAGCGGCTTGTCGGCGCCTGCGGTCGGCAGCTCGTTGAGGCGCTCGAGGACGTCCTCGCCACCCGTGACCTGGCCGAAGACCGTGTGCTTTCCGTCCAGCCACGGCGTCGCCTCGGCGGTCACGATGAAGAACTGCGAGCCGTTCGTGTTCGGCCCGGCGTTGGCCATCGCAAGCGTCCCGCGGACGATCTTGTGGTCGTTGATCTCGTCGTCGAACTCGTAGCCCGGGCCGCCGGTGCCGTTGCCCACCGGGCAGCCGGCCTGGACCATGAAGTCCTTGATGATCCGGTGGAAGGTCAGGCCCTCGTAGAAGCCCTCGGAGGCGAGCTTCTTGAAGTTCGCGACCGTCTCGGGCGCGTCTTTGTCGAACAGCTCGAGGACGATGACGCCCTCGGTGGTCCTCAGTGCGGCGGCTGACATGGCGGGAAGCTTACGTGTTAGGGCGTGCCGCGCAGCGTGAGCTCGCCGATCGCCGCGCGCGGGTCGGTCGGCTCGCCCGGCGTGGTCACGTAGACGAGCACCAGCTGGAACTTCGGGGCGTCGCCCTTGCCCTTCAGCGCGATCGGCGCGCCGTCGGCGACGGACTTGGCGTCGGTGAGGTGCTGCCAGCGCTTGTCGAGGACGTCCACGGGGATCGCCTTGGCGTCGACGGCCCCGTAGATCTCCGCGGTGAAGCCGGGCGTGTTCGTGGCGATGCGCAGCGACTGCAGCGCGTAGGGCGAGCCGAGGTCGACGTAGACGCCGACGCCGATCGGGTTGCCGTCCGCCGGCGTCGTCACGTCCCAGACCGTCTTGGCGTCCCCGTCGACGGCGTTGGCCGCGGGGCCGATCTCGGCCCCCGCGCGCTTGCCGGGGTCGTAGGTCTTGGCCGAGTCGGCCTGCAGCTTGATGAGCACCGGCGCGACCGCGGCAGCCGTGGCGGAGGGCTTCTGGGTGGCCGGCGTCTGCGTGGCCGGCGTCTGCGTCGCGGGCGTCTTGCCGGTGCCCAGCGACGGCGACTGGTTCGCGGCCACGGGCGGCGGCGTGATCGGCTGGTTGCCGGCCGGCGTCACGGGGCGCGGCGTCGGGATGATGAGCTTGGGCCCGGTGGCCGGCGGCGTCTGCACGGCGCCTCCTGCGGCCGGCGGCACCTGGGTCCCGGCAGCCGGCGGGGTGATCGCGGGCGGGGTGACGCCGGGACCGGTCTCGCCGGGGGTGATGGTCGTCGCGACCGGCCCGGGGACGCCGGGGGTCGGGGAGACGACCGGAGCGCCGTTGCCCTGCGTCGGCGCCGCGGCCGTGCGCTCCGCGTCGCTCGTCAGCGCGGCGTAGCCGGCGAGGCCGGCGCCGAAGACGAGCAGCAGCACGAGGCCGACGACGGTGAAGGCGGCGCGCCAGCCGGGGCGGGCGCCGAGGCGGCCGCGGGCGGCGGTGCCGCACTCCAGACACCAGTCCTGGCCGCGCAGCATGCCGGCGCCGCAGGACTCGCAGGCGAAGTCGGGAGCCACCGCCGAAGCGCCGCCGCCGGGCGGCGGGTTGGCGGCCTCGGAGGCCGCCTCACGGTCTCTCAGCAACAGGGCCACGTCAAACAGGGTAACGCTGTTGCGCCCGCTGAGTTGCGGGCGGGCCTAGACCTTCGCGGGCTCGACGCGGATGCGGCGGCCGCGAACGCGCTCCCCGTCGACGGCCGCCGCGATGCGGTCGGCGTCGGCTGCGGGGACCGACAGGAAGGCGAAGTGCTCGAGCACCTTGACGTTGCGCACGGCCTCGCCGTCGACCGACGCGGCGCGCGTCACGGCGCCCACGAGGTCGGCGACCTCGATGCCGGCGGAGCGCCCGCCGCTGACGATGAGCTTCGTGAACGGCTCGTCGCCGTTGTGCTTGAGCTGGGGCTTCGTGTGGCGCTTGGGCTTCTCGACGATCTTCGGCGGGGCGACCTGCGCGCCGGGCGTCCACTGCGAGATCGACGTGCCGACGTGCTTCTCGATCGCCAGCAGCTCCTTCTCCTGCTTGGGCTCGACGAACGTGATCGCGCGGCCCGCGCGGCCGACGCGGCCGGTGCGCCCGATGCGGTGGACGTAGACGTCGGGCGAGCGCGGCACGTCGTAGTTGACGACGTGCGTCACCGTCGAGATGTCCAGGCCGCGGGCAGCGACGTCGGTGGCGACGAGGATCGGCACGCGGCCGCCCTTGAAGCCGAGCATGACGCCGTCGCGGGCGCCCTGCGTCATGTCGCCGTGCAGCGCCTTCACGTTGAAGCCGCGGTCCTTCATCTTCTTGTAGAGCTGGTCGGTGCGGATCTTCGTGCGCGCGAAGACGATCGCCTGGTCGGGCTTCTCGGCCTC
>JAXDFS010000360.1:0-7342 GCA_034665465.1 Solirubrobacteraceae bacterium | reverse complement strand
CGACGTTCGGCGTGATGTTCGCCCCGCGCCAGAAGGTCGCGGCGGCCGAGGTCGCGCGCGTCTGCCGCCCGGGAGGCAGCGTCGTCCTGGCCAACTGGACGGCCGACGGGTTCATCGGGCGCCTGTTCGGGATCATCCAGCGTCATCTCCCGCCGCCGGCGGCGGGCGCAAGCTCGCCGCTGGCCTGGGGCGACGAGCGCCATGTTCGCACGCTGCTCGGCGGGCAGCTGCTGCTCGCCCAGGAGCGTCGCGCGGTGACGCTGCGCCCGCCGTCGCGGGACCTCATGGTCGCCGCCTACGAGAACGCCTTCGGCCCGTTCCTGCTGGCGCGCAAGGCGCTCGGCGACGAGGCCTTCGCGCCGATCCTCGAGGAGCTGGGCGCGCTCATCGCGGAGTTCGACGACAGCGACGGCCCGCTGGCGTTTCCGGCCGAGTACCTGCTGACGATCGCCCACCGGCCCCAGTAGCCGCCTGGGTCCGCGCCGGCCGGCGCGGCCGGTTTGGCAGTCTGAGGCGCATGGACCTCCCGGCCGCCCCACCGCCGCCCGTCCCGGCGCCGCGCGAGTCGTTTCGCACCGGGCTGCGGGCAGGGGTGCCCTACGCGGTCGCGGGCGGCGTGCTCGCGCTGTCCTTCGGCGTGATCGCCCGCCAGGCGGGGTTCTCGGTGCCCGGCGCGATCATCATGTCGGCGATCGTCTTCGCCGGCTCGGCGCAGTTCGCGGCGGTGGCGATCTTCGCCGGGGGCGGGGGCCTCTTCGCCGCGATCGCGGCGGCGGCGCTGATGAACTCGCGCTTCCTGCCGATGGGCGTTGCGCTCGCACCGTCGCTGCCCGGGCGCCTGCTCAAGCGCGCGGCCCAGGGCCAGACGGTCGTCGACGCGTCGTGGGCGATGGCCAACCGCGGAGAGGGGCGCTACGACCGCCACTTCCTCTTCGGCGCGACCGCGGTGCAGTACGTCACGTGGATGCTCGGAACGGTGATCGGTGCGGTGGCGGGCAGCGGCATCGGCGACCCCCGCAAGCTCGGCCTCGACGCGATCTTCCCGGCGTTCTTCCTGGCGCTGCTGGCACCCGAGCTGCGCACCGCGAGCGCGCGCGGCGTCGCGGTCGGCGGCGCGCTGATCGCGCTCGCGCTCGTGCCGCTGGCCCCGCCGGGCGTGCCGGTGCTCGCCGCGAGCGCCGCTGCGCTGGTGGGGTTGCGCCGCCACCGCGAGCAGGCGTCGTGAGCGGCCAGCAGTGGGCGCTGATCGCGGGCTGCGCCGTGGTCACCGCCGTCATCAAGGCCGCCGGCCCGGTCGCGTTCGGCGGCCGCCCGCTGCCCGAGCGCATCGGCGGCGTCATCGCGCTCATGGCGCCGGCGCTGCTGGCGGCGCTGATCGTCACGCAGGCGCTCGCCGACGGCGAGCACCTCGCGATCGGCGCCGACACCGCCGGCGTCGGGATGGCCGGCGTCGTGGTCTGGCGCAAGGGCTCGATCATGCTCGCCGTGGCGGTCGCGGTGCTCATGACGGCGGGCCTGCGCGCGCTCGGCTGAGCTCAGGCGTCGCCTGCGCGGCCGTGGGCAAGCAGCGTCACGCCGGGGAAGTCGAGGCCCGCGGGCGTCTCGTACGGCACGACCGATTCGCGCAGCCGCTCCTGGATGGCCGCGGCGGCCGGCTCGGGCAGCGATGCGAGCACCTTCGCCAGCGGTCCCGCGAGCGCCGACGTGCGCTCCCACCACGCCTCGAACGACCTGACGCTGAGCGGCACGGCCTCCTCCTCGACGACGACGTCCGCGAATCCCGCGGCACGCAGAAGCCCGCCGAGCTCGCCCGCGTCGTCGAGCGCGAACGGCCCCGGGATCCCGGGCGGAGGCATCGGACGGCCGAGCTGGACGCCGACCGCGTCGAGGACCAGCCCGAGCCACGGATTGCGCTCGCGCGGGCCCCAGACCGCGATCGCGACCCGGCCGCCGGGTCGCAGCACGCGCCGGATCTCGCCCGCGGCACGCGCGGGGTCGGCCGCGAACATGAGCCCCTCGCGGCAGAGCGCGACGTCGTAGGAGCCGTCCGGCTGGGCGATCTCCTCGATGTCGAGCTCGCATGTGAGCACGTTGCGCAGCCCGAGCTCGGCGACGCGGGCAGCCGCGAACGCCGTCATCTCGGCTGCGACATCGGACAGCACGACCTCGCCACCCGGCTCGATGAGCTGCGCTGCGGCCAGGCCCACGCCACCCGGGCCGCAGGCCAGCTCCAGCACCCGCTCCCCCGGGCGTGGAGCGGTCAGCTCGAGCATCCGCGCGCTGACGGCGGCACCGCGCTGCTCGGCGTAGGCGGCGTGCTCGCCCCACGCGGGCGCGACCGCGGACCACATGCCGTGGAGGTGGCTGCGCAGCTCCCGCTCGGTGTCCGATTGCTCGGCGATCCTCTGGGCTCCCATGGCGCCTCACCGTCCTTCCGAATGAATACATGCAGAGAGTAATGAATACCGTGCAAGACTACTGAAATGGCCGAGCCTGTCAAGCCCACCCGGCGCTATGACTCACCGCGCAGGCGCGAGCAGGCCGAGGCGACGCGACGGGCGCTGCTCGAAGCCGCCCAGCGTCTGTTCGAGCGGGAGGGCTACGCGGCCACGACGATGGCTGCGATCGCCGCCGAAGCGGGGGTGTCGCCGAAGACCGTCTACGTGGTCTTCGAGACCAAGAGCGGCCTGCTGCGGGCGCTGTGGCACCTGCTCCTGCGCGGGGGCGAGGGCGACGCGCCTGTCGGGCAGCGCGCCTGGTTTCAGGAGGTACTCGCCGAGCCCGACCCGGCACGCAGGATGCGCCTTCACGCGCGCAACGCCCGCCGGGTCAAGCAGCGGGCGGCCGCGCTCATGGCGGTGATCCGCAGCGCCGCCGAGGTCGACGCGGACATGCAGGCGCTGTGGGCCCGGATCCAGTCGGACTTCTGGGACAACCAGTACGTGGTCGTGCAGTCCCTGCACGACGCCGGCGCGCTACGGCCCGGGCTCGACGTGGCGCGCGCCACCGACATCGTCTGGGCGCTGAACCATCCCGACCTCTGGCAACTGCTCGTCGGCGCGCGCGGATGGACGGCCGAGCAGTGGGAGCAGTGGTTCGGCGACACGATCGCCGCCCAGATCCTGCGCCCGGCCGCACTCTGACCCCGCCCTCGAACCTTCGTCCAGTTCGGCCGGATCGAACGATCGGCCATCCGGCTAGGCGCCGTCGCCGCAGCGGCCGACAACGCAGCCCATGAACACTCATGCCAAGGATGGCCACCCGGCGACCGCGCATGGAGCGCTCCTGGTCGCCGCCGCACTGCTGCTCTGCGCCTGGGCGCCCGCGAACGCGCGCGCCGCGGCCCCGCCGCACACTGCGGCCAAGCCCTACATCGTGGTCTACAAGACCACCTCCGCCGCACGGGGCCGCTCGGCCACGGCGGACATCGCCGCCACCGAGGCGGTCCGGCCCACGCAGCGCTTCGGCGCCGCGGTGCGCGGCTTCGCCGCCCGGCTCGACGCGACCGACCGCGCCCACATCCGCAAGGACCCGCGCGTCGCGCAGGTCGTGCCCGACCTGCCGGTCAGGGCGACCGCGCTCACCCCGATCCTCGCGGGCGACAACATCCCGCCCGGCGTGCGCCGCGTCGGCGCCGCCGTCGACTCCACGGTCCGCGAGGCCAGCCGCGCCAACGTCGCCGTCATCGACACCGGGATCGACCTCACCCATCCCGACCTCAACGCCGTCGCCGGGACCGACTGCACCGGCAACGGGACCGTCCAGGACGGCAACGGCCACGGCACCCACGTCGCCGGCACGATCGCCGCGCGCAACAACGGCGCCGGCGCCGTCGGGGTCGCGCCCGGCACGAAGGTGTGGGCCGTTCGCGTGCTCGGCGCCGACGGATCCGGGCTGACGTCGCAGGTGATCTGCGGCATCGATTGGGTGACCGCCACGCGCACCGACGGCGATCCCGACAACGACATCGCGGTGGCCAACATGAGCCTCGGCTCCAACAGCGCCCCGAGCGACGACTGCGGCCGCGGCGCCGGCGACGCGATGCACATCGCGATCTGCAACAGCGTCGCGGCGGGCGTGACCTACGTCGTGGCGGCGGGCAACTCCGGCGCCGACGAGCAGAACTTCACGCCGGCCTCCTACCCCGAGGTCATCACCGTCACCGCCGTGGGCGACTCCGACGGCCTGCCGGGCGGGCGCGGCGCAGCGCTGTCGTGCACCGGCGGCGCCGACGACACGCCGGCGAGCTTCAGCAACTTCGCCACCCGACCCGCCGACATCGCCCACACGATCGCGGCGCCGGGCGTCTGCATCCGGTCCACCTACCCGGGCGGCTACGCGACGATGTCGGGGACGAGCATGGCCAGCCCGCATGTGACCGGCCTGGTCGCGCTCTGCGAGGGCGACGGCGCCGCCCCCGGGCCCTGCTGGGGCAAATCGCCCGCGGAGGTGCGCGACCTCGTCCGCCAGGCGGCCGCCGACCAGTCGGCGAGCAGCCCGGCGGGCGGGTTCGCCGGCGATCCGACGCGCCCGGCGGCCGGCCGCTACTACGGCTACCTGGGCTCCACCCGCTTCCCGGGCACGGCGCCCCCGCCGCCGCCCGTGCCGGTGGGCACGCTGCCTGTGAACACGGCGAAGCCGGCGATCGGCGGGACCGCCGCGGTCGGATCGACGCTCACGTCGTCCACCGGCACCTGGACCGGCACCGCGCCGATCAGCTACGCGCGCCAGTGGCTGCGCTGCACGAGCGCCACGGTGACCACGTCCTGCAGCGAGATCGGCGGCGCCACCGGGGCGACGTACGTGGTCGGCGGCGCCGACGGGGCCGCCTACCTCCGCGTGCGGGTCACGGCGGCCAACGTCCGCGGCTCCGTCGAGGCGCTCTCGGGTGCGACCGCCGCGGTGCCCGTCCCGGTCGTCGCGCCCGCGAACACCGCCAAGCCGGTCGTGAGCGGCTCGGCCGTGACCGGATTCACGCTGACGTCGACGGTCGGCACCTGGACGGGCACGGCGCCACTGGCCTACGGCCGGCAGTGGATGCGCTGCACGAGCACGTCGACGGCGGCCTGCACGGCGATCACCGGCGCGACCGGCATCTCCTACGTCGTCGGCTCCGCCGACTCCGGGCGCTGGCTGCGCCTGCGGGTGTCGGCTGCCAACTCCAAGGGCCTGGTCACCGCGCTGTCGGAGCCGACCGCGCAGATCCTGCCGGCGAGCGCCAAGCCGGTGCTCGTCACGGCCCCGCAGATCAGCGGAGTCGCGCGCGCCGGGGCGATGCTCACGGCCTCCAACGGCACCTGGAGCGGCGGCGGCCCGATGACGTTCGCGGTCGAGTGGGCCACGTGCGCGCCCGGGTCGAACACGTGCTACTACAACGGCGCGACGGGCTCGACGTTCACGCCGCCCGCCGACACCCCCGTCGGCACGCGGGTCGTCGTCGTGGTCAGCGCGAAGAACGCGGCCGGCGTCGGCTACGGCCAGTCGATGACGACGGAGCCGCTGGCAGCCGCACTCTGACGCGCGGGCGTCACCACGCCGCGGGGAACTGGGCGAGCACCCACTCCGGCCCGAGGACGGGCCGGAGGTGGGAGCGCCCGGCGACCCGCACGTACTCGCCCGTGCGCGGGTTCACCGGGAGGTCGCGCTCGATCGGGTACCACTCGTTGTGCTGGGCGATGAGCTCGTTGAGCTCGTCGAACCGCCAGGCATGCGCGACCTCGCGCCACAGGCGCGAGAAGAGCAGGGGGTCGCCCTCGCACTCGCCGCGCAGCGCGCGATGGGCCTCGGCCAGGCGGCGGCGCTCGCCGGCGATGCGGGCGTCGACCTCGGCGACGCGCTCCATCCAGCGCGGTCGCACGCCGGCCTTGAGGTAGGCCTCGATCGAGCGCCGGGTCTGGCGCGCCCGGCTCGACAGCGGCTTGCCCTTGCCGGACTGCTCGTCGAGGTCCTGGCCGACGATCTGCTCCACGATCGTGCGGATTTCGGGGTCGAGGTACTCGTCCATCTGAAGAGGTGTTCTCCCGGCGGCTCATGCGCCGATCGCGTTCGGGCGATCGCGAATCCTGCCAGACCGCAGACCGCGTGGCGTCGATCGCGCGTGCCGGCTGGCTACTCCCAGCGCAGGGAGCGCGGTGCCTTGCGCATCCGCAGGACCCGCACCGGCACGCCCGCCGCGACGGCGTTGGCCGGCACGTCGCGGGACACGATCGTCGATGTGCCCAGCACGCAGTTGTCGCCGACGGTGACCCCGCGCAGGACCGCCACGCCGTAGCCGATCCAGACGTTGTGGCCGACGCGGACGTCGCGCTTGTAGATGCCCTGCTCGCGGATCGGGCGGTCGACCTCGACGACGCCGTGGTCGAAGTCGATGAGCATCACGCGGTCGGCGATGATGCACTCGCGCCCGATCGAGACGTGCTGGAAGGCCGAGATCGTGCACTCCTGGCCGAGCACCGACTTGGCGCCGATGAACGCCTCGCCCTCGTGGACGCGGATCTTCGAACCGTGGCCGATCCACGACCAGCGCCCGAGGTGCAGCGTGGCGCCCCTGCCGATCTCGATCGTCACGCCGGGGCAGACGAAGCACAGCCCGTCGGTCTTCAGCCGCCCGTGCCAGCGCAGCTTCAGCCACAGCCAGCGGGCGATCAGCCGCGCATAGTTGCGGTTGAGCATCCCGTGCGAGCGTATGAAGCGCCACAGCTCCAGCGGGCCGCCGTGCAGCGGCGCCGGGGCGCGGCGGACGTCAGCGGCGGGGGCCGGGCCCGCGTCGGCGATCGCCAGGGGCCGCTCGACGGACGCCATCAGCCGGCAGGCGCGGTCTTCGTCACGTGCAGCACGGCCTTGCCCGGCTGGATGAAGATGACGTGGTTCGTCTCGGGGCTGTCGTAGACGGCGGCCCAGCCGTCGACGATCAGCGCGTGCTCGCCCGCCACCGGCGCGGGCCACAGCAGCGCGACCGCCTCGTTGGCCTGGACGTTGTCGCTCGTGCGCCGGCCGGCGCCGACCTGCAGCAGGTTGCGATGCCACTTCACGCTGACCGAGGTCGTGCGCGGGCGCCCGTCCTCGCCGACCGTGACGAGGTAGGGAGTGGTCCCGAAGCGCGTGATCGCGTCGGGAAGCTCGTCGAGCGGCACCGGAACCGACATGGCGCTAAGGCTACGGGTAGAGGCTCGCACCCGCCCGCCCCTGGCATGATCGGCCCCGGTGCCGGCCGACACCTCTCTCGCGCAGCGCCTGCTCGACGGCGACCGCCGTGCGCTCGCGCGCGCCATCTCGCTCGTCGAGGACGACGACCCGGCCGGCTGGGACCTCGTCCGCGAGGTCTACCCCCACACCGGCAGGG
>JAXDFS010000359.1:0-2806 GCA_034665465.1 Solirubrobacteraceae bacterium | reverse complement strand
GCCGCCGCGGCGGTCGTCGCCGCAGCCGGCTGACCGGTGGCGCACGCGCCGCTGACCCTCGGCACCGCCGGCCACATCGACCACGGCAAGACCGCGCTCGTCCGTGCGCTGACGGGCAAGGACACCGATCGGCTGCCGGAGGAGCGCCGGCGCGGGATCTCGATCGAGCTCGGCTACGCACGGCTGAAGCTGCCGAGCGGCCGGACGCTCTCGGTGGTGGACGTGCCGGGCCACGAGCGCTTCGTACGGACGATGGTCGCCGGCGCCACCGGCGTCGACCTGTTCCTGATGTGCATCGCGGCCGACGACGGCGTCATGCCGCAGACGCGCGAGCACATGGCGGTGCTGCGGCAGCTGGGCGTGTCGCGGGGCGTCGCGGCGGTGACGAAGGCCGATGCCGCCGACCCCGCGGCTGCCATGGATGAGGCGGCCGAGCTCGCGCCCGGCGCCGAGGTGGTTGCCGTCTCGGCGCTGGCGGGCGCGGGCCTCGACGACTTGCGCGCGGCGCTCGACCGCGCGGTGGCCGACGCGCCGTCGCGGGGTGCGGTGGAGGGCGAGCCGGTGCGCCTGCACGTCGATCGCTCGTTCACGCTCAGGGGGATCGGGACCGTCGTGACCGGCACGCTGTGGTCGGGCTCGGTGGCCGCCGGCGACCACGTCGAGATCCTTCCCGCGGGCCTGCGCGCACGGGTGCGCTCGGTCCAGGTGCACGACGAGCAGGTCGAGCGCGCGGCGGCCGGACAGCGCGTCGCGCTGAACCTCGTCGGGGTGAGCCGCCGGGACGTGTCGCGCGGCGACGTCGTCGTGGCGGGCGGCTCGCTGAAGCCGGCTTACATCGTCGACGCGGCGCTCGACCTCGAGGCCGGGGTGCCGCCGATCGAGTCCGGGACCCGCATCCACGTCCACCACGGCACGCGCGAGTCGCCGGGGCGGGTCTATCCGCTGGGCGACGGCCGCGCGCAGCTGCGGCTGGAGTCGCCGATCGTCGCCGCGCGCGGCGATCGGCTGATCCTGCGCCGGCTGGCGCCGCCGGACACGATCGGCGGCGGGGTGGTGGTGGATCCGGCGGCGCGGCGGCATGGGCCTGGGAGAAGCAGCAATAAGGGGCCGGCTGTCCTTGCCGATGCGCCGTCTCATGAGGATGCGCCGCGCGATTCCAGTCCACCCCCACTCGATGCCGTTGCGCTCGCGATCGCGGACCTGTTGCGCGCGGACGGGGAGCGGCCGCGCACGGACTCCGAGCTCGCTTCCGCGGCGGACGGCGAATCGGATGCGTCCGCGGCTTTCCGGGCCCTCGAGCGCGCCGGCCTCGCGGTGCGGGTCGCCCGGAATCTGCATTTCGATCCGGTTGTCCTCGAGTCGCTGACCGGCCGCGTCGTCGCGATTTGCGAGCGGGATGGCTTCGCGACGATCGCGAGCCTGCGGGACGAGCTCGGCACCTCGCGCAAGTACGCACAGGCGCTGCTCGAGCACCTCGACGCGACCAAGGTCACGATCAGGCGCGGCGACGAGCACGTTCTGCGCGGTTCGGCGCGCCGAGATCAACATTGACGGCGCTATGCGACGCGGATGTTGATCTCGCGTGCGTTTAGCGCTGGAAGAGCGTGATCGCCGGCCGTCCGTCGAGCGAGCTGGCCCCGACGACGGGCGTCACGTGCGTGCCGACCGGGGAACGCTCGCGGACGACGGTGAAGGTCTGGCCTTCGGTGCGCGCGAACTCCGTGAAGCCGGCGGCTCCGACGGTCGGGGGCCGCGGTGGCTTGGGTGCTTCGCCGGGTAGGCGCGGCGCCAGGCCCACGAAGTCAATCTCCTTTACATCGACTCCGGCGGGCGGGGACGGCCGCGCGCCGCGCAGGTAGTGCAGCAGCGGGACGCGCCCGGACGGCGGCGTGACGATGATCGCCCGCGGCGTCTGGGCCGTGCCGAGCGCCTGCGCCGCAGCACGCCAGTCATCGCGCTGGTAGCGGTCGTCGCGTGCGACGGCGATGACCATGACCACGCCGATCGCGCACAGCGCCGCGGCGGCCGCGACACCCGCGCGCGACGCGGGCCCCGCCGCGAAGCCCGCCGCGGCGGCGATCCCGAGCGGCAGCCACGCCGCCAGGACGTTGCGCGTGATCAGGTAGTCGGGGCCGATGACCGCCAGTACGACCGGCGCGGCGATCGCCGCCACTCCGAGCCCCGCGAGCACCAGCCCGCGCCGGCGCGCGCGGCCGGGGACGGAGGAGACCAGCCTGAGCGCCGCGTAGGCGAGCAGGAGCGCCGCGGCGATCGTCGCCGCGACCTCCAGCGGCCCCTGGTAGCCGAGCGCGAACTGCTTCGGGATCTGGGCGAGCCGGCGGAGCAGCGAGCTCTGGGAGATGAACGCCGCGGCGCCCGTGGAGCGCTGGTGAAGCGCCAGCGGCAGCAGCGCGAGCGCGGCGGCGCCCAGCACGCCGGTGGCGATCGTGGCTCGGCCCCGTGCTGGAGTCCGGTAGAGGAGCCAGGCGGCCTCGGCCGCCACCAGAAAGCCGGCGTAGTAGTGCGTACAGAGGGCGGCGACCGACGCGAGCGTCCAGGCGGCGAAGCGGCGCCGGCTTGGCTGCTCGAGGACCAGCGTCAGGGCAAGCAGCGTCAGTCCCGAGAGAAGGACCATCAGCGCGTACGAGCGCGCTTCCTGCGAGTACCAGATCAGGAGCGGGTTGAACGCGCACAGGGCCGCGGCAACGAGGCCCGTCCGGCGGCCGCCGACGTGGCGGCCGAGCACGAAGGCGAGCGGGATTGTGGCCGTGCCGAAGAGCGCCGACAGCGATCGCAGGCCTACCTC
>JAXDFS010000358.1:0-4375 GCA_034665465.1 Solirubrobacteraceae bacterium | reverse complement strand
GGCCGTCAAAACGGCAGACGATGCGCGGCAGGCTCCACAGTCCCCAGCAGCCTGCTCTTCTCGTACGGGGTCACCCGCGCCAGACGGGATTCTTACACCCAGCCCTTGACGTTTTCATCCGTATGCGCGGGTTGGGTACCGCAGGACCATGGTTCGTCGTGGGGAGCCGCTGTCTAGGATCGGGCGTGGCCGGCCCCGTGTGCGGGGCGGGTTGCTCATAGCAACGTCGCGGATTCCCCGCGCGTGCCGGGCCGCCACCGACCCAGCCGACGGGATGCGGTTGTGTGCGGCGGTCAGCTCATTCGATGCGAGCGATCGCCCAGCAGAAGCCCGTCAGCTCGCGGGCAGCGGCGACCGCGATGATCGTGCGCCGCTTGGCGCGGGCCTCCAATCGTGTCCAGGTGCGATGCAGGCGCTGCTGGGCGCTCCAGGCGATCGCGACCGCTTCCGCGGGCTGGCCGTCCTGGCGCTCGGTCAACGCCGTGCCGATCCGTGGCCGCGGGCGGTAATGCCAGGCAGCCTCGACCAACAGCCGGCGGGCGTGCCCGGAGCCGGTCTTGGTGATCGCGCCCAAGCGGCGCTGTTGACCGGTCGTGCTCTCGCTCGGGACCAAGCCGACGTAGTTCATCAGCTGCTCAGCGCGGGCGAAGCGCTCGAAGTCGCCGATCTCCGCGCACAGCCCGACCGCCGTGAGCGTGTCGATCCCGCGCAGGCAGCGCAACCGGCCGACCTGGATCGCCCATGGCGAGGTCGGCAGCAGCGCGGTGATCTCGCGCTCGAGCTGGTCACGGCGATGGCGCCCGTCCTCAAAGCGGATGCCGTGACGCAGCAACAACTTCGACAGCCGGTGACGGCAACGCATCAGATCCCACGGACCGCCTCGCGAGCCCTGACGAGGTCGCGCAGCGCCTGCTCCTCGGGGCCGGAAACGCGGACCGGGTGAAGCTTGCCGGCCAGCGGCAACCTGACGAGATGCTCGGCATCGCGACGATCGGTCTTCACGCGATCCCCGGACGCCCTGGGGATCTTGCTCGGTGCCGCCACGACGCACTGCACGCCGCGCCGATCGAGCTCGCGCGCCAGCCCGTAGCCGGTCGGCCCCGCCTCATACGCGACACGCACCGGCCGCGCCAACCCCGCACACAGGCCGGCCGCCTGACCGACGTCACCGCCAACCGCGAACCACTGCACCTCCCCGGTCTCAGCATCGAGCACCGCCGCCACGATCATCGCGGCATGCACGTCTAAGCCCACGAGGGTTCTAGCCTTCGCCATGGCCGGTCTCTCCTCTGCGATTGTGGAGCGCCGCGCGGTTGCAGCCGCGCGGCTAACACACCCCACGACCGTCGTGGGGAAACCGGCCCCTCCTACACCGCAGGCCGGACGAACCAACCTCCATATGGTCTAGCCTGCGGCCCGTGACCAGCACGCTCGCCGACCTCCCGCTCATCGCCTCGGGCAAGGTCCGGGAGCTGTACGACCTCGGCGATCGCCTGCTGATGGTCGCCAGCGACCGGATCTCGACCTACGACGTCGTCCACCCCACGCCGATCCCGGACAAGGGCAAGGTTCTCGCGGGCCTGTCGGTGTTCTGGTTCGAGCTCACCGGCGACATCGTTCCCAACCACCTGCTCTCCACGACCGACGGCGTCCCCGACGAGGTGCGCGGCCGCGGGCTCTCGGTCATGCGCCTGCAGATGCTGCCGGTCGAGTGCGTCGTGCGCGGGTATCTCACCGGCTCGGGCTGGAAGGACTACCAGGCCACCGGGGCGGTCGCGGGCATCACGCTGCCGGAGGGCCTGCGCGACTCCGAGAAGCTGCCCGAGCCGATCTTCACACCCTCGACGAAGGCCGACGTCGGCCACGACGAGACGATCGACTTCGACCGCGCCGCGGAGATCGTCGGCGACCGCGCTGTGATGGAGCAGCTGCGCGACCTCTCGATCGCCCTGTATTCCAGCGCAGCCGACCACGCCGCCTCGCGCGGGGTCATCCTCGCCGACACGAAGTTCGAGTTCGGCCGCGACGCCGAGGGCGTCATCCGCGTCGGCGACGAGGTGCTCACGCCCGACTCGTCGCGCTTCTGGCCCGCCGACACCTACGAGGTCGGGCGCCCGCAGCCGAGCTTCGACAAGCAGTACGTCCGCGACTGGGCCGCCGGGACCGGCTGGGACAAGAAGCCGCCCGCGCCCGCGATCCCCGACGACATCGCCGCCGGCACGCGGCAGCGCTACGTGGAGGCCTACGAGAAGATCACCGGCCAGTCCTTCGACGCGTGGCTGGAGCGCGTCGCGCCGTGACCGTACGCGCGCGCGTCCTGGTGCGACCCAAGGCCGGCATCCTCGATCCGCAGGGCGTCGCCGTCGAGCGCGCGCTGCCCGCGCTGGGCTTCGCCGGCGTCGCCAACGTCCACATCGGCCGGCTCATCGAGCTCGACATCGAGGACCCCTCCCAGCTCGCGGCGATGTGCGAGAAGCTGCTCGCGAACCCGCTGATCGAGGACTACGAGATCCTCGCGTGATGCGCGTGATGCGTTAACCTGTGCATCATGCGCACCACAATCTCGATCCACGACGAGCTGCTCAAGAGCGCGAAGCTGCGGGCGCGCGAGCGCGGCCTCACGCTCGGGGGGCTGATCGAGTCTGCGCTCCAGCGCGAGCTCGCCGTGCGCGACGTGCCTTCCGCGCCGGTGGAGATCCCGGTCTTCGACGGAGGCACCGGTCCGCATCCCGGCCTCGATCTGAACTCCAATCGCGCGATACACGAGTTCCTGGACGAAGGAGTCGAACTCGACAAGCGGCGCTGACCGTGCTCGTTCTGGACGTCAACGTGGTGCTCGCGGCGTTTCGGACCGACCATCGTCACCACGCTGCGACGCGCCAATGGTTCGATGCGGTGGTCGCGGGAGCCGACGGGTATTCGGTCCCGAACGTCGTCTGGGCCTCCTTCCTACGGCTCGTCACCAACCGCCACGCGTTCCCGGTGCCGACTCCGGTTGGAGAGGCGTTCGCGTACATCGACGCCGTGCGCGCCCACCCCAATCACCGCCCCCTCGAGCCGGGGCCGCATCACCTCGCCCTGCTTCACCGGCTCTGCAACGAGGCCGACGCTGCCGGGGACCTCATTCCCGATGCCGTGATCGCGGCGATCGCCCTCGAGCATGGCTGCGCGGTCGCGAGCTTCGACCGCGACTTCGCCCGCTTCTCGGCCATCAGACACATCATCCCCGCCGCGGCCGCGGGATGAAGTTCGGCGTCATCCGCTTCCCGGGCTCGTGTGACGAGGTCGACGCCGTCCTCGCCTGCAAGCGCGTCCCGGGTGCGACGGCGCAGCTGCTGTGGCACGGCGATCCGGACCTGCACGGCGTCGACGCCGTCGTCGTCCCCGGCGGCTTCTCCTACGGCGACTACCTGCGCGTCGGCGCGATCGCCCGCTTCTCGCCGGTCATGGAGTCCGTCATCGCCTTCTCAGACGCAGGCGGGCTCGTGCTCGGGATCTGCAACGGCTTTCAGGTGCTCTGCGAGGCCGGCCTGCTGCCCGGCGCGCTGCTGCCCAATCTCGAGCGGCGCTTCATCTGCCGTCAGGTCGACCTCGAGGTCGTGCAGTCCACGATGCCCTTCACGGCCGACTGCGCCGCCGGCGAGGTGCTGTCGATCCCGGTGAAGCACACGACCGGCCGCTACTACGCGCCACCGGAGGTACTCGAGAGCCTCGACGCACATGGGCAGATCCTCCTGAAGTACGCCCCCGACGGCAACCCCAACGGCTCGTCCAACGACATCGCGGGCGTGCGCAACGAATACGGCAACGTGTTCGGGCTCATGCCGCACCCCGAGCACGCCGTCGACCCGCTGACCGGCTCGGTCGACGGCCTGAAGATCTTCACCGCGATGGCCCATGCCCACGGTTGAGCAGGCGGTCGCCCTCGGGCTCACGCCGGACGAGTTCGAGCTCATCGGCGAGGAGCTCGGCCGCGAGCCCAACGAGGTCGAGCTCGCGGTCTTCTCGCTCATGTGGAGCGAGCACTGCGCCTACAAGCACTCAAAGAAGCTGCTGCGCGCGCTGCCCACCGAGGGGCCGCGGCTGGCACTCGGCCCAGGTGAGAACGCGGGCGCCGTCGACGTCGGCGACGGCTGGGTCGTGGCGTTCAAGGTCGAGTCGCACAACCACCCGTCGGCGGTCGAGCCGTTTCAGGGCGCGGCGACGGGCGTCGGCGGCATCCTGCGCGACATCTTCGCCATCGGCGCGCGCCCGATCGCGGTGCTCGACTCGCTGCGCTTCGGCGAGCCGGGCTCGCCGCGCACGCAGTACCTGCTCGACCACGCCGTCGGCGGGATCGGCCACTACGGCAACTCGATCGGCGTGCCGACGATCG
>JAXDFS010000357.1:0-15824 GCA_034665465.1 Solirubrobacteraceae bacterium | reverse complement strand
GCAGCGGTATCTCCGCCAGCGCGGGGTCCTGATAGCCGCCGCCGACGTCGGAGTGCACCCCGGCGAACCACACCTGCTCGAGGATCTGGTCGCCGGACTCCGGCTGCCGGGTCCAGGTCGTCGGCTTGAAGATCGAGCGGTGCTCGTCGAGGGCGAGCGCCTGGTAGGCGGCGCGCACGTAGGTGCTGAGCTTCGTGTCGTGAAAGCCCCACAGGTGCTGGACGAAGGGCAGCCGCAGCCCGCCGATCGGGATGCCAAGGGCGCCGACCGTGTCCCAGACGCCGACGAACTCGATCTTCGTCTCCTCGTGGGAGTACATCCGCCGGAAGATCTCCGACTCGATCCCGCTCGGCTTCGTCTTGCTGTCGCGCGACCGGTAGAGGGCGTAGGCCTCGTCGACGCGGTCGCGGTGCTCCGGGCGCAGGATGCCGGCGTTGCGCACGAAGCCCGCCGTGCTGCGCGCGGTGTAGGCCCCCCGGCTGAAGCCGAAGAAGTACAGCTCGTCGCCGGGCTCGTAGTTCTCGACGATGAAGCGGTAGCAGTCGCGGACGTTGCGCGAGAGGCCGAAGCCGATCGCGCCGCCGCGCAGGTGCTCGAAGCGCCGCGTGCCGACGCCGCGCTGGTAGAAGAGCCGCTGCACCCCGCCGGCGGCGTCCTCGCGCGCGAGCCCCAGCGCGATCTTCGACACGTTCGTGGGCGCGGAGGCGCCGTCGCGCAGCTCGTCGGGGGTGTTCCACGTTCCGTCGCAGCAGACGACCAGGCGCTTGGGCGCGGTCATGGCGCGCGGTGGCGCATGTCGCCGACGGCGGACACGAGGTCATAGCCGGCCGGGTCGGGCGCCGCGAGGTCCACGACGGTCACGTCGACCACCGCATATCTGCCGACGCGCCCGGTCACACCGGTGATCACCTTCGCCGCTGCGACCGGATCCTCGGCACGCACGTGACCGATGCACGTGTGCTCGGTGAAGAAGCACGTGTACGCCGGGACAGGGTCCCCGGTCGCCTCGAAAACCAGGTAGTCGTGCTGCATCCAGTCACTCACGTGGGCCTCGCGTTCGGGTCGGGCTCCGGCGCCGTGTGACGCACGACGAGCCACCCGCTCATCCTGCCAGAGATCACCCCGGGCTCATTGCCAGACGGTCGAGACGCGCGGCGGATTTCTGCCGCGCGGGCCATATCGACAGGCCACCCCGCCGCCTTAGGTTGATCTGCGAATTCACTCTCCCGACCAGCGGGTGCAGTGACCTGACCTGAGGGGGTTTTCGATGAACCGTCCCATTCGCGGGCAACGGCGGGCCGTGCAGTGGGGCCTTGCCGGCATGGCCGTTGCGACTGCGCTCTTCGCCGTCGGCTGCGGCTCCAGCAGCTCGGACAAGAGCGCGTCTCCCGGCAGCAGCGCAAGCAGTTCCGGGAGCACGATTCCGGTCGGCATCCTGCATTCGCTCAGTGGCACGATGGCGATCAGCGAGGTCTCGGTCCGCGACTCCGAGCTGCTCGCCATCGACGAGATCAACAAGGCCGGCGGCGTGCTCGGCAAGCAGATCAAGCCCGTGATCGAGGACGGCGCCTCGGACTGGCCGACGTTCGCCGAGAAGGCGCAGAAGCTCATCTCGACCGATCACGTGGCGGCGACCTTCGGCGGCTGGACCTCGGCGAGCCGCAAGGCGATGCTGCCCGTCTTCGAGCGCAACAAGTCGCTGCTGTACTACCCCGTCCAGTACGAGGGCCTGGAGGCGTCGCCGTACATCTTCTACACCGGCGCGACGACCAACCAGCAGATCATCCCCGGCCTCGAGTACCTCAAGAACAAGCTGCACGTCAAGACGCTGTTCCTCGTCGGCTCCGACTACGTGTTCCCGCGGACGGCCAACAAGGAGATCAAGGCCTGGGCGAAGGCCAACGGGATGACCATCGTCGGCGAGGAGTACTCGCCGCTGGGCAACACCGACTACGCGACCACGGTCAACAAGATCAAGCAGGCCAACCCCGACGCCGTCTTCCAGACGATCAACGGCGACTCGAACGTCGCCTTCTGGAAGCAGTTCCACGACTCCGGGCTGGATGCCAAGTCGATGCCGGTCATCTCGGTCTCGACGGCCGAGGACGAGGTCCGCGGTGTGGGCATCAAGAACATCGTCGGCCAGTACGTGGCGTGGAACTACTACCAGACCACTCCGGGCGCCAAGAACGCGGCGTTCGTGAAGGCCTACAAGGCGAGGTACGGCGCCGATCGCGTCACCGACGACCCGATCGAGGCCGGCTACGTGGGCGTCCACCTCTGGGCGATGGCGGTCGAGAAGGCCGGCAGCACCGATCCCGAGAAGGTCAAGGCGGCGTCCAAGGGGCTGACCTACGACGCTCCCGAGGGCACGGTCACCATCGACGGCGCCAACCAGCACATCTCCAAGACGGCTCGCATCGGCCAGTTGCAGCCCGACGGGCTGATCAACGAGGTCGGGGGCTCGGGCAAGCCGATCACGCCCGATCCGTTCCTGAAGACCTACTCCTGGGCCAAGGGCCTGTAGCGACCACAGGGCTCGCGGGGGCGGCACGCATGCCGCCCCCGCTGCCCGTCGCGATCAGATGCAAGTCATCCTCAACCAGGTCTTCGTCGGGCTGAGCATCGCCTCGATCCTGCTGCTCGTCGCGCTCGGCCTCACCTTCACGTTCGGCCAGATGAACGTGATCAACATGGCGCACGGCGAGTTCATCATGGCCGGCGCCTACACGACCTACGTGCTGCAGACGGCGCTCGGGACCGGGGCGATCACGCTTGCCTTCGGTCTCGCGCTGCCGGCCGCGTTCGTGGTCGCCGGGACGATGGGGCTGATCCTCGAGTTCCTCGTCATCCGCCGGCTGTACGGCCGGCCGCTGGACACGCTGCTCGTCACGTGGGGCGTGGGCCTCATGCTCCAGCAGGCCGCGCGCGACCTGTTCGGCGCGCAGAACGTCAACGTCGACTCGCCCGGGTTCCTCGACGGCGGCGTCGACGTCGGCACCGTCTCGCTCTCCTACCCGCGCCTGTTCATCATCGGCGTCGTCGTGCTGGTCGTGATCGCGATCGCGATCTACATGCAGCGCACGCCGGCCGGGCGCCGGATGCGCGCGGTCATGCAGAACCGCCCGCTGGCGTCGGTCAGCGGCGTGCGCACGACACGCGTGGACCGCACGACGTTCTTCATCGGCTCCGGCCTGGCGGGCCTCGCCGGAGTCGGCATCACGCTCCTGGGCCCGGTCGGCCCGACGCTCGGCCTCGGGTACATCATCGACGCGTTCCTCGTCGTCATCGTCGGCGGCCTCGGGCAGCTGCGCGGGGCGATCCTCGCGGCGCTCGCGCTCGGGATGGCGAACTCGTTCATCGAGTACAACACGAGCACGAGCATCGCCAAGGCCGGCGTCTTCCTGCTCATCGTCCTGTTCCTGCAGTGGCGCCCGCAGGGCATCGTCGTCCAGCAGCGCCGGGGGCTGGCGTGATCGCGACGATCGCGAGGCTGCTGCCGGCGAGCATCAGGCCGTCGGGCTTCGCCGCCCGCTTCGCGCTCATGGCCGCGGCGCTGCTGCTGCTCGCGCCGGCGGTGCTGTCGGACTTCCGCCTCTCGTTGCTTGCGAAGTTCCTGTGCTTCGCGATCATCGCGCTCGGGATCGGCCTCGCGTGGGGCCAGGGCGGCATGCTGGTCCTCGGACAGGGCCTCTTCTTCGGCCTCGGCGGCTACTGCATGGGCATGCACATGAAGATCGTCGACGCGGGCCACGGCAACCTGCCCGACATCCTCACCTACAGCGGCAAGTACCAGACGCTGCCGGCGCTGTGGAAGCCCTTCACCTCGGCGTGGTTCGCGGTCCCGGTGGCGATCCTGCTGCCGATGGCGATCGCCGGCCTGCTCGGCGCGGCGGTCTTCCGCCAGCGTATCCGCGGCGCGTACTTCGCGATCCTCAGCCAGGCGCTCGCCGGCGCCTTCGTGATCGTGATCGTCGGCAACCTGTCGCTCACGGGCGGGACCAACGGGCTGACGAACTTCCAGAGCTTCTTCGGGCTCTCGCTCGTCGACGCGGGCGACGATCGGATCCTCTACTTCATCGTCGATGTCGTCCTGCTGCTCGTGTTCCTCATGACGCGCGCGCTCGTGCTGGGGCGCTACGGGCGCGTGCTGATCGCGGTGCGCGACGACGAGGACCGCGTGCGCTTCCTCGGCTACGACCCGACCCGCATCAAGCTCGTCGCCTACGTCCTGGCCGCCGGCATGGCCGGCCTGGCGGGAGCGCTGTTCGTGCCGGTCGTCGGGATCATCTCGCCCGCGCTGCTGGGCGTCGTGCCGTCGATCGAGATGGTCATCTGGGTCGCGCTGGGCGGCCGCACCGCGCTCGCGTGGGCGGCGGCCGGCGCGGTGATGGTCAACTGGGCGAAGACGAGCATCTCCGAGCAGTTCCCGTCGGGCTGGCTGTACCTGCAGGGGCTGCTGTTCGTGGTCGTGATCGTGTTCTTGCCCAAGGGCGTCGGCGGGGCGATCGAGAACCTGCGCGGGATGGCAGGCCGCACGGCGCTGCGCGGCGTCCCGCGGTTCGCCGCCCGCCGGGCGAGCGCCGCGGCCACGGCGCCCGCACCGGCCGCCAAGGTCAAGGAGGTCGCATGACCGCCGAGCTGCTGCGCATCCGCGAGCTGGTCGTCGCCTTCGACGCCTTCCACGCCGTCGACGGCCTGGACCTCACGCTGCACGAGCACGAGGTCCGCTTCGTGATCGGTCCCAACGGCGCCGGCAAGACGACGTTGATCGATGCGATCACGAACCTCGTGCGCCCGACGAGCGGCTCGATCATGTTCGCCGGCGAGGAGCTGGTCGGGAAGTCCGAGCACGCGATCGTGCGCACGGGCATCGGCCGCACGTTCCAGAAGCCGTCGGTCTTCGACGAGCTCACGGTGCTCGAGAACGTCGACATCGCCGCCACGTTCAGGCTGCCATTCCGGTCGCTGCTGCGGCGGCGCAAGGGGATGTCCGAGGAGGTCGAGCAGGCGCTGGCGTCGGTGAACCTGTCCGAGCAGGCGCAGGACCCGGCCGGGTCGCTGTCGCACGGCCAGAAGCAGTGGCTGGAGGTCGCGATGGTGCTCGTCCAGCGGCCGCGCCTGCTGCTGCTCGACGAGCCCGTCGCCGGCATGACCGAGAAGGAGCGCCTGCACACCGGCGAGCTCATAACGAGCATCGCCGAGCAGGGGACGACGGTGCTCGTCGTCGAGCACGACATGGACTTCGTGCGCCGCTTCGCACACAAGGTGACGGTCATGCACGAGGGCCGGATCCTGACCGAGGGCACGGTCGCAGACGTCCAGCGCAACGAGACGGTCCGCGAGGTCTACCTCGGGCGCCCGCGCGACGCGCGCGGCGCCGCCGAGGTGCCCGCATGACCGCCGCTGCCGCCGCCGGTCCGATCCTCGTGGTCGACTCGCTGGAGGTCTCCTACGGCCCGACCCAGGTGATCTTCGGCGTCTCGCTGGAGGTGCCCGAGGGCGGGCTGTGCTGCCTGATGGGGCGCAACGGCGTCGGCAAGAGCACGCTGCTGCAGACGATCGTCGGCCTGCAGCCCGCGCAGGCGGGCTCGATCTCGCTGGGCGCAAAGCCGATCACCAAGGCCGCGCCGTACGACCGCGTGCAGGCGGGGATCGCCTACGTGCCGCAGGGCCGCGAGGCCTTTCCCTACCTGAGCGTCTTCGAGAACCTGCGCGTCGTCGCCGAGGCCTCGGCACGATCGGGGCCCGCCGTCATCGAGGAGGCGCTCGGGCGCTTCCCGCGCCTGCGCAAGATCCTCGACCGCCCGGCGGGCTTTCTCAGCGGCGGCGAGGCGCAGCAGCTGGCGATCGCCCGCGCGCTCGTCACGCGCCCGCGGCTGCTGCTGCTCGACGAGCCGACGGAGGGCATCCAGCCGTCGATCATCCTGGAGATCGAGGACGCGATCGCCGAGCTGAAGGCGGACGGGATGTCGATCCTGCTGGTCGAGCAGTACGTCGACTTCGCGATGCGCCTGGCGGACACCTACGCGGTCATGGACGTCGGCCGGATCGTCGCCGCGGGGGCGACCGAGACGTTCGATCGCGGGCGCATGCAGCAGCTCATGTCGGTGTAGGGGTTGGCACCGGGGGGCCTGGGCCATCATGCTGGCGGGATGGAGCTCGTCGTCGACAACAGCACCGGCGGTGACGAGCAGCTGGCGGCGAGCGTCGCGCGCGGCCTGCGCGAGCGCGGCTTCGAGGTCGAGCTGCGCGAGCCGTCGCCGAACTCGATGTACGACACGTCGGTGAACCTCGTCTCGACCGGGATCGTGCTGCGGGTCCCCGAGCGCCCGGCGCGCTCGGACCTCGGCACGATCGAGGAGGTCGTGCGCGCGGCGCTCATGGCCCACGCCACCCCGCGCCGGCGCACCCGGGCCGTGCCGCTCGCGCTCGGAGCAGGCGGGCGCGTGCTGACCTGGATCGACGTCTTCGGCTGAAACCTGTCAGCGCGGGTCGATCGCGTTGCGAAACGACTCGGCGGGGTGCACCGCCGCGCCGCGCGCGCGAGCGA
The DNA here is from genome assembly GCA_034665465.1 of Solirubrobacteraceae bacterium. GTDB lineage: Bacteria > Actinomycetota > Thermoleophilia > Solirubrobacterales > Solirubrobacteraceae > CADCVQ01. The sequence goes on along the minus strand of JAXDFS010000357.1, from coordinate 9,271 downwards.
GGTCGGCGAGCACGCGGTCGGAGGTGACGACGCGCAGCGAGCCGGGATCGCCGCTGGCGTCGATGCGGCGCACGATCTCGTGGTCGGCCGCGTTGGCGCCGCGCCGCGGCGCGTGGGCGACGTCGACGAGCGTCGAGCGGATCGGCGGGCGCGGCGGGCCCTCGAACATCACGATGACGTCCTCGCCCTCGGCGGCGGCCCAGCGCTCGAGCCGGTCGACGAGCGCGACCATCGCCGCGTGGCGGTCGCGCCACCAGCCGTCGGGGCGCGAGCCGATGACGTTCATGCCGTCCACGATCCAGGTCATCTGGGTGCGCGGCGACCGGTGGGCCCGGCGCTCAGATGCGCCGCAGCCGCGCGGTGAGGCGCGAGCGCGCGTTGAACGCGGCCTTCATGGCGCGGTCGGCGCGCGAGCCGTCGGGCGGCAGCATCCCGATCGCGCGTGCGAACTGCATCTGGTCGAAGACGACGAAGTTCGATACGACGCGGCCGTCGCGCACGACGAAGTGGTCGATGCCGTCGAGCGCGATCCGCCTGCCCGTCGCGTCGATGCCCTGGAAGGTCCCGCTGTGGGTGCCGGTGAGCTGCCAGTGCACGAAGACGTCGTCGCCCAGCTCGGCGATCGCGACGACCTCCATGTGCCAGTCGGGGAGCGCGCCCATCACATCCTCGAAGTAGCCCGCGATCGCGTCGGCGCCGCGGTAGGTCCCATCGGGAAAGCGCTCGACGGTGTCGGCGTCCCAGAGCTGGCGCAGCGAGTCGATGTCGCGCTCGTTGAGGCGCCCGAAGGCCCAGCGGATGAGCTCGCCGTTGGTGGTGTTCTGCGGCGGGTCCTGTGCAGGCATCGGGCTGGCAGCCTACTCCGACCTCATCGGTCCTCGAACCGCATCGATGAGGGCGACGAGCGTGGCGGCTATCAGGTCGGGCTCGCGTGTGAGCTGGCGGTGGGTGAAGCGGACGACGCGGTAGCCGAGGGCGGTGAGGCGCGCGTCTCGCGCGCGGTCGCGCTCGAAGGCGGTTCTGGTGCCGTGGTCCTCGTGGCCGTCGGTCTCGACGATCAGACGTTGCGCGCGCCAGAAGAAGTCGACCTCGGGCCCCGCGACGTGGACGTTGACCTCCGGGCGCGGGAGGCCGTGGCCGTCGCAGAGGTCGCGCATCATGGCCTCGAGCTCCGAGCGCGTCATAGGCGGGTCGTCGTGGATGGTCTCCACGATCAGCGCCAGCGTGGCGGCGCCCCTGCGCTTCGGGTTGGCGGCGAGGACGCCCTGCATCTGCCTGAGATCGAAGAGCCGCAGCGCGAGCGAGCGCTCGACCGCGCGTTCCAGCGGACCGGGGGCGAGCACGCCGGCGAGGTCGAGCAGGGTGCGGGCGACGGAGGTGACGGGAAAGCCATCGCGCAGCGTTACGTCGGCCTGGCGCAGGGTGATCGAGCGGTGCACGACGATGCCCGGGCGCTGCCGGCGGCCGCCGGGCGTCGGGACGGTCACGTGGATGATCGCGGAGGCGCTGGGGCGCAGCGCCCAGAACGCCGCTGCCGTGACATGGCTCAACGCTGCTCGCGGGCCGAGCGAGAGGAGCGCGGCGAGGCAGCGCCCGTCGTGTGAGATACGCGGGTGCCCGACGGCGAAGACACCGCGGTGCATGCGGTGCAGCCGGCCCGCGCGGAGGCGATGGTTGATGGCGCCCACGCCGAGTCCGGCGGCCCGCAGCTGTCCGAAGCCCACTACGCCGTGCTGGGCCGCGGCCAGGCGCGCGATCCGCGCGTCGGCGCCGACGTCGACGAGTAGATGTTCCACACGAACATCTAGTCGTCAGCCATCGCGGGCTCGCCCCCTCGCGACCGATGCCCGACGAGTAGATGCTGCATGCGAACACCTACGCGTCACGCTTCGCTTACCCTCGCGGTGCCGGCAGCCCCTCGCGGACGTGGCCGACGATCGCGGCGGCGGTTGCCGGGCGCAGGTCGGCGAAGGTCCACTGGCGGCCGCCGTAGCGCGGGTGCACGCGCAGCCGGGCGCGCCTGCGGCGCGGCCACATCGGGCGCTGCTCGACGGCTGCCGTGTCGCGGAAGCGCAGCGAGCGCACGCGGTTGCCGACGGCGTCGTCGAGCAGCCACAGCAGCCTGCGGTCGGTGACCGCGAGCAGCGTGCTCGGGCTGGCCCAGGTGGCCGCCGGGGTGACGAGCGTCACGCGCTCGTCGCGCTCGAGCGCGTCGAGCAGCTCGCGGCCCAGCGCGGCGCGGATCGCGTCCGGCAGCCAGCCGCCGAGCACCGGCCCCTTCGCGGTCCCGGAGGGCCGGACGGAGACCCGCGCGCCCGGTCGCTGGGTCGCGCGCAGCAGTTCCAGCGCGACGTTCAGCTCGATCATCCGCGCCGCCCCCTGGTCGCCTGCGCGGTCGGGGTGCCACTGCTTGGCGAGCGCGCGGTAGGCCCGGGCCGCCTCGTCGATCGTGGCGTCCTGACCGAGCCCGAGCACGGCGTACGGATCCATCACCCGCATTGTGCCGCCACCGGTGCCCGCCAGGCCGCGCTCTATGCTGGCGGGCATGGCCGCAACGCCGACGCCCGAGAGCATCCCGCAGCGCCTCGCTGCGATCCGCGCGCAGATGTCCCTGCTCGCGGACTATCTTTGACCCGGTTGCGCTGAGCGAACGAGCCGCGGCGCTCGAGGAGCAGATGTCCGCGCCCGGCTTCTGGGACGACCAGGAGCTGGCGGCGAAGGTCAGCTCCGAGCACGCCCGCGCCGGTCGGCGCCTCGAGCAGTTCAACACGCTGCAGACCGAGGTCGAGGACCTCGCGAGCCTCGCCGAGATGGCCGAGGACGACGCCGAGATCGCCGCCGAGCTCGAGGGCCAGCTCGCGCCCGTCGAGCAGCGCCTGGCCGCCCTCGAGGAGCAGCGCCTGTTCTCCGGGCGCTACGACGCCGGCGACGCGCTCGTCACGGTCAACGCGGGCGCGGGCGGCACCGACGCGCAGGACTGGGCCGAGATGGTGCTGCGCATGGAGATGCGCTGGGCCGAGAAGCGCGGCTTCAAGGTCGAGCTGCTGGAGGCGACCGCGGGGGAGGAGGCCGGCATCAAGTCGGCGACCTTCCGCGTCGAGGGCGACAACGCCTATGGCCTCTACGGCGCCGAGAAGGGCGTGCACCGGCTCGTGCGCCTGTCCCCGTTCGACTCCGCCAACCGCCGCCAGACGTCGTTCGCCGGCGTCGAGGTCGCGCCGGTGATCGAGGACGCGGGCGAGGTCGAGATCGACTCCGACGACCTGCAGGTCGACACCTATCGCGCCTCGGGCGCGGGCGGCCAGCACGTCAACAAGACCGACTCGGCCGTGCGCATCACCCACCGGCCCAGCGGCATCGTCGTGCAGTGCCAGAACGAGCGCTCGCAGACACAGAACCGCGAGACGGCGATGAAGGTCCTGCGCGGCAAGCTCGTCGAGCGCGAGGAGCGCAGGCGCATGGAGGAGCTGGCACGCGAGAAGGGGGAGGCCCAGGACGTGAACTTCGGCTCGCAGATCCGCTCGTACGTGCTGCACCCGTACACGATGGTCAAGGACCACCGCACCGACCACGAGGTCGGCGACGCCAACCGCGTGCTCGAGGGCGATCTCGACGGCTTCGTGCGTGCCTACCTGCTCAGGAGCGCCTCCCGATGACCGACACGCCCTACACCGTCGTCAACCTCAAGGATGTCGACGACCTCGCTGTCGGTGCCGGCCTGTCGCCGAGCCTCGAGGCGCGCTTCGCCCGCAAGGCGCTCGGGCTCGAGCACTCCGGCGTCACCTACCTGCGCATGGCGCCCGGCTTCCGCGAGCCCTTCGCGCACCGCCACGAGACGCACGAGGAGGCCTACGTCGTCCTCAGCGGCAGCATGAGGATCAAGCTCGACGACGACGTCGTAGAGCTGCACGCATGGGATGCGATCCGCATCCCCGGGCCCGTCGCCCGCTGCCGCGAGGCGGGGCCCAACGGCGTCGAGATGATCCTCGTCGGCGCTCCGGTCAGCGAGCAGTCCGATGCGGAGGTGCTCAAGGACTGGTGGACGGACTGACGCGCTGCGCGCCGGCCCCGCGCAGCGCCGCCAGTCGCGCGACCAGCTCCGCGAGCGACCCCGCCACGAAGCCGCCCGACAGCACGACGAACGCCTCCAGCTGCAGGTTGACGCGCATGCCCGGCTCGCCGCTGGCGCGCAGGTCGCTGCGCAGCGCCACGCACGCCAGCCCGAGCGCCGCGCCGTAGCCGACCTCGGCGGCCGTGCCGGCGTCGACCTCCTGGCCGTCGAGATGGGCGATGACGAGCAGCGCGCCGCGGATCGCGTCGGCGTTGCGCGCGCCGACCTCGAGACCGAGCTCGCGCTCGCGTCCCTGCGCGCGGGCGGCGGCGAACTCCGCGGGCAGCGTCAGCGCCCACGGGTCCACCGGCTCGACGTGCTCGGCGAGCGCCGGCAGGTAGCGCCCGGCGTAGTACTCGCGCCCCGCCTCCGAGAACCCGAGCGGGCTCGCGACGTAGCAGCGCGGCCGCGCGCCGCCCGCGAAGAGGGCTGCCAGGCGGCCGGGGTGTGGGTTCGTGACAGACATCGTGATGATCCGCGCGAGCGCGCGGCCCGCAGAAGCAGACGAGGATGATCGCTCGTTATCGCCGCACCGGCGCCGACCTGCCGTTCATGGACCCGCGCGGCTACCACGGCGTCGGCATGGAGGGCTACTTCTGGCGACTCACGCACGTGCCCTCCCGCACCGTGCTCGTCGTGCTGGCCGGGATCAACCGCGACGGCGCGGGGGAGACCTGGGGGACGGTCGGCCTGGCCGGCCATCCGGGCGGCTTCTCGCGCTCGGTCGCCGTCGACGACGCCTCCGGCGAGCCGCGCGGCATCGGCGTCTGGGCGGGCGAGGACGGGCGCACCGCGCTGCAGGCCGACGAGCGCAGCCTCTGCGTCGACCTCGGCCCGGACGCGCGGCTGGACGTGCGCTTCGAGGATCCGGTGGGGTGGCCGCGGGGCGCGTTCGGCGGGATCGGCGCCGCGCAGTCGATCCCGGGCCTCAGCCAGTACTGGCATCCGCACATGCTCGGCGGCCGCGTCAGCGGGCACGCCCGGCTCGGCGACCGCGAGATCGACCTCGGCGGCGCGACCGTCTACGCCGAGAAGAACTGGGGCCGCGGCGGCTTTCCGCCGGCCTGGTGGTGGGGCCAGGCGCAGGGCTTCGCCCGCGACGACGTGTGCGTCGCGTTCGCCGGCGGCCGTGCCGGCGTGGGCCGCATGCAGGTCCTGTCGACCGCGCTCGTCGTGCGCGTCGGCGACGAGGTCGTGCGCGCCGTGCGCCCGCTGCATCCGATGCGCGTCGACGTCGGCCCCCGCGGCTGGCGCCTGCAGGCGCGCACTGCCCGCCACACGATCGACCTCGAGGGCCGGGCCAACGGCACCCCGCCGCACGCGCTGCCGATCCCGCTCGCCGCGCAGCGGCGCAACCTCGCGGGCGCCGCCGCGCAGTACCTCGCATCGGAGGTGCGCGTCGTCGTGCGCCGCGGCCGGCGCACGCTCTTCAGCGGGGCCAGCTCGCTCGGCGGGCTGGAGCGCGGCAGCTCCTAGTGTCGTGAGTCACAAGTTCGCATGCGAATTTCCGCCTCACGAAACTAGCGCCGGCCCGAGGACGCCTCGGCGCCCGCGACGGCCAGGGCGAGCGGCTCGGCGCCGATGAAGCGTTCGAAGGGCCCCATGACAAGCCACAGCGCCTGCAGGCGCGCGGCGGCGACGCGGTCGGTCGGCGCGACGCGGCCCTCGCTGACGATCGTGCTGGTGCCGTCGTCACCGGGCTGCACCCAGTGCGCGAGCAGGACGCGCACCGTGCGCGGCGCGTTCCAGGCGCGGAAGTCGTCGGGGCCGTCGAGCCTGGGGTAGTCGCGCGCCAGCGTCCAGATGCGCCCGCACAGCCCGGAGATGCAGTGGCGCTCCCCGGCGTCCAGGACCGTGAACGGATCGTCCTCCAGCAGGGCGACGAACGTCTGGTCGGGCGGGGTGCCGGGGATGCGCCAGCGCACGATGCGCCCGATCGTGCCGGTCTGATCGAGGCGTACCGCCCGCGCCGCCGCCCACAGCGCGTCCGGATCGGCGATCGCCGAGCGGCGGTGGCTCGTGCGCACCTGGGGGTCGGGCAGCCAGGCGTCGAGGTCGGCGGTCGTCAGCGTCACGCGTCAGCATCTTGACGAGCGCGCGACCCGTATCCTGCAGTCTCAGTGACGCCTGACGCGCAGACGCTTGAACAACTCGTGATGCGCGCGCTCGCCGAGGACGTCGGCGAGGCCGACGTCACCAGCCAGGCCACCGTCCCCGAGGGCACGCGGGCCGTGGCGACGATCACGCAGAAGGTGTCCGGCGTCGTCTACGGCCTCGACGCCGCCGAGGCCACGTTCCAGGCGCTCGACCCCGATGTCGCGCTGGAGCGCCTCGGCACCGAGGGCGAATGGGCCGAGGCCCCGGCGGCGGTCCTGCGCGCCACCGGCGACGCCCGCGCGCTGCTCGCCGGCGAGCGCACGGCGCTGAACTTCCTGCAGCACCTGTCCGGGATCGCGACGCTCACCGCGCGCTGTGTGAAGGCCGTCGAGGGCACGGGTGCGGAGATCCTCGACACGCGCAAGACAACCCCCGGCCTGCGGGCGCTCGAGAAGGCCGCCGACGCCGCCGGCGGGGGCACCAACCACCGTGCCGGGCTCTACGACATGGTGCTCGTCAAGGAGAACCACGCCGCCCTGGGAGGCGGGATCACGGCCGCCGTCGCGGCCGTCCGCGAGAGCCACGGGGACTTCGAGCTGGAGGTCGAATGCCGCACGACGGCGGAGGTCGACGAGGCGCTCGCCGCGGGCGCGCCGCGGCTGCTGCTGGACAACATGAGCCCGCAGCAGCTGGCCGAGATCGTCGCCCATGTCGCGGGCCGGGCCCAGCTCGAGGCCAGCGGCGGCGTCACGGTCGACACCCTGCGGAGCTACGCCGAGACCGGCGTAGACTGGATCTCGGTCGGGGCGCTGACCCACTCCGCCCCCGCCCTGGACCTGTCCCTCACCCTGGAGGCGATCACATGACGCTTCTACAGCTCTACGACGTCCGCGAACTGCACGCCGAGGTCCGCGCCCTTGCCAAGGCGCGCGACGCGGTCATCCTCGCCCACAACTACCAGCTGCCCGAGATCCAGGACGTCGCCGACTACGTCGGCGACTCGCTCGGCCTCTCGCGCCAGGCGGCGGCCGCCGACGCCTCCGTCATCGCCTTCTGCGGCGTGCACTTCATGGCCGAGACGGCGTCGGTCCTGTCGCCTGAGAAGACGGTGCTGATCCCCGACCTCGATGCCGGCTGCTCGCTGGCCGACTCGATCACGCCCGACCAGCTGCGCGCCTGGCAGGCCGAGCACCCGGGCGCGATCACCGTGATGTACGTCAACACGACGGCCGAGATCAAGGCGCTGACGGACTACTGCGTCACCTCGGCCAACGCGGTCGCCGTCGTCGAGCACATCCTGCGCGAGCACGGGGCGGACACCGAGATCCTGTTCGGGCCGGACATGTTCCTCGGCGCCTACGTCGAGCGCAGCATCGGGCGCTCGCTGCACGTCTGGGACGGCGAGTGCCACGTGCACGCCGGCATCCGCCCGCGCGACATCGAGCAGGTGCGCGCCGAGCACCCCGGCGCGGACTTCCTCATCCACCCCGAGTGCGGCTGCTCGACCTCGGTCATGGAGTTCGCCGGCGCCGGGGACATCTCCGGCGAGGGCGTGCACATGCTCTCCACGGGCGGGATGCTGCGCTACGCGGGCGAGGCCAAGCCGGGCGCGACGGCCATCGTCGCCACCGAGATCGGGATGCTGCACCCGCTGCGCGAGGCCGCGCCCGACGTCGAGTTCATCGCCGCCAACGAGCGCGCCGCCTGCACCTACATGAAGATGATCACCCTGCCGAAGCTCCGCGACGCGCTGCGCGACCTCGTGCACGAGGTCAGGGTCCCGCCCGAGATCGCCGAGCGCGCGCGGGTGCCGATCGAGCGGATGGTCGCGATCTCGTGAGGGCCGTCGTCGCGGCGGTGCTCGTCGCGGCCGCGCTGCTCGCCGGCTGCGGGGGCGGGAGCGACGAGCCCAAGATCGTCTCCAAGGACCTCTACATCGCCGAGGCCGACAACGTCTGCGCGAGCCTGAGCGAACGCTTCAACAGCGCCGGCGCCGCCGACCCGCAGACGCCCAGGCAGATCGTCGACTCGGCCAAGGTCCTCTCCGACCTCTACGGCGACCTGCTCAAGGGGCTGCGCGACGTCAAGCTCCCGGCGCGTCCCGCAGACCGCCGCGGCGCGGCGGCCTACGTCGGCGCCGTCGCGCACACGAGCTCGCTGCTGGTGCAGGTGCGCTCCTCGGCGAACGCCTTCCTCGCCGCCGTCGCCGTTAAGGACGCCGCCAAGCTCACGCAGACGGGCAACGACGTCCGCCAGGCGCTCGACGACTTCCGCGCGGCCCAGGCCGGGGCCAACGCGCGCGCGGTCGCGTACGGCTTCAACCTCTGCGGCAACCTGCACTGAACGCGCGCAGCTACGCGCGTCCCGCCGCGAGCAGGTCGATGCCGTCGCTGACGGCCTCGCCCACGACCCGCATGCGCTGCACGCGGCGCTCGAGCTCGCGCGGCGTGTAGCAGTGCACGTCCGCGCGGGCGCCCATCTCGTCGGCGTCCCAGAGGTTGCCCGCCTGGTAGACGCGCTCCAGCCAGGGGACGCCGCCGAAGGACTCCGAGACGAGCACCACCACGTACTCCTGGCCGCGCTCGCGCTGCGCGCCGGCGCCGCGCAGATCGGCCACGCGGGCACCCCCGAGCAGCGCGCGAGCCAGCGGCCAGCGCCCGCTCACCCGGCTGACGTAGCGCTCGAGCTCGCGGCGGTTGAGCTCCTCGCCCGCGGTCATGGCATCGGCCGCGGCGAGCCTTCAGTCGAAGTCGCCGGCGCCGTGGGGCCCGACGCAGGCGACCGCGAGCGTGTCGGCGACGTCGCGGGCGACGGCGGTGACCTCCTCGATCGTCACCGCGTCCAGCGCGGCGATCGCGCCGTCGGGATCGATCGGCTCGCCGAAGACGATCGACTGCGCCGCGGCGTAGCGCGCGACGGCGTTGGTGTTCTCGAAGGCGAGCACGCGCCGGCCGGCGGCGTAGGCGCGGGCGCGCTCGACCTCGGCCACCGTCGGGCCGTCGTCGCGCAGCTCGCCGACGATCTCGCGCATCCGGCGGTAGGCCTCGATGCACTTCGTCGAGT
>JAXDFS010000356.1:0-21050 GCA_034665465.1 Solirubrobacteraceae bacterium | reverse complement strand
CATCGCGCTCGTGGAGGCCTACGCGCGCGAGCAGGGCCTGTGGCACGACGAGAGCTCCGTCGAGCCGGCCTACTCGGACACGATCGAGCTCGACCTCGGCGACGTCGTGCCGGCGCTGGCCGGCCCGCGCCCGCCCCCCGACCGCGGCGCGCGGAGCGACGCGCAGGCGGCGTTCCGCATCGCGCTGAAGGACTTCCTGCCGGCGGTCGACGACGAGGACGCCGCCGACGCCGACGGCGGCGCGACGATCGAGTTCGACGCGCTGTCGTTCCCGGCCTCCGACCCGCCGAGCGGCCGCTACGCGGGCGCGCGGCGCCCGCCCGCGCACGCGACCGGCGCGGCGCACGCCGAGGAGATCGCCGCCGCGAAGCTGGCCCAGCGACCGGACACCAGCGTGCCGGTGACGCTCGCCGACGGCACCGTGACCGACCTCGACCACGGGCGCGTCGTGATCGCCGCCATCACCTCGTGCACGAACACCTCCAACCCGTCGGTCATGCTCGCGGCCGGCCTGGTCGCGCGCAACGCGGTCGCGCGCGGGCTGCAGTCCAAGCCCTGGGTGAAGACCTCGCTCGCGCCCGGCTCGAAGGTCGTCACGGAGTACCTCGCGCAGGCGGGCCTGGACGAGCCGCTGGACAAGCTCGGCTTCAACCTCGTCGGCTACGGCTGCACGACCTGCATCGGCAACTCGGGCCCGCTGCCGCGCGCGATCTCAGAGGCGGTCAACGAGCACGACCTGGCGGTCGTGTCGGTGCTCTCGGGCAACCGCAACTTCGAGGGGCGCATCAACCCCGACGTGAAGATGAACTACCTCGCGTCGCCGCCGCTGGTGGTCGCCTACGCGCTGGCGGGATCGATGGACGCCGACATCGTCAACGACCCGATCGGCGTCGATCGCGACGGCGTCGACGTCTACCTGCGCGACCTGTGGCCCTCGGGCCGCGAGGTCGGCGAGACGATCGAGCGCGCCGTGCGCTCGGAGATGTTCCGCTCCTCCTACGCGGGCGTCTTCACGGGCGACGAGCGCTGGAACTCGCTCGTCGTGCCGACCGGCGACCGCTTCGCGTGGGACGAGTCCTCGACCTACGTGCATCTTCCGCCCTACTTCGACGGCATGCCGGCCGAGCCGGCGCCGGTGACCGACATCGCGGGCGCGCGCGTGCTGGCGCTGCTCGGCGACTCGGTCACGACCGACCACATCTCGCCGGCGGGCGCGATCAAGCGCGACGGCCCGGCGGGCGAGTACCTGCAGGCGCACGGCGTGGCGCCGCGCGACTTCAACTCCTACGGCGCGCGGCGCGGCAACCACGAGGTCATGGTGCGCGGCACGTTCGCGAACATCCGCCTGCGCAACCAGCTGGCAGGCCGGGCGGGTCAGATTCCGGAGGGCGGCGTGACGCGCAAGCTGCCCGAGGACGTGCAGATGTCGATCTACGACGCGGCGATGGCCTACATCGAGGAGGGCACGCCGCTGGTGGTCCTGGCCGGCAAGGAGTACGGCTCGGGCTCCTCGCGCGACTGGGCGGCGAAGGGCACGCGGCTGCTGGGCGTGCGGGCGGTGCTGGCGCAGTCCTTCGAGCGCATCCACCGCTCGAACCTCATCGGCATGGGCGTGCTGCCGCTGCAGCTGCCGGCCGCCGCGGACGACCTCGGCCTGACCGGCGAGGAGGTCTTCGACATCACGGGCCTGGCCGAGCCGATGAACGCCGGCGAGCTGCCGGCGTCGGTGACCGTCCGCGCCGGCGACCGCGTGTTCAACGCGCGCGTGCGGATCGACACGCCCAAGGAGGCGGACTACTTCCGCCACGGCGGCATCCTGCAGTACGTGCTGCGCCAGTTGCGCGACCGGTGAGCTCGTTTCGTTGCATTCGGGTGGTGATCCGTCACGCCCGGGGCGCAATCCTCGATGGCCATGGAGGGGTCGGGTGCAAAACGACGACATGGCCGACGTTTTCCGCCCAACCCCTCGATCGACCGTGAGATCGCGGCACTCGCGGCGCGCCAGCACGGCGCGGTCGCGCTGCGGCAGCTGACCGATCTGGGCCTCGCGGACAGCACCGTCCGGACCCGCGTCGCACGGGGTCGCCTGCACCGCGTCCATCACGGCGTCTACGCCGTCGGCCACCCGCTGCTGACGTACGCCGGGCGCTGCATGGCCGCCGTCCTCGCCTGTGGGCCGGGCGCCGCGCTCTCTCACCGATCGGCGGCCTGCCATCTGGGCCTGCGCGACGACAATCGCAGGACGATCGACGTCACGAGCCCGAAGCGCACCGGCCGGATGCTCGACGGCATAACCGCTCACCGTGGCGGGACGCTGACCTCCGGCGACATCGCCGCCGTCGACGGCATCCCGACCACCACCCTCGCCCGCACCCTCCTCGACCTCGCCGAGGTCGTGCCCCGCCGTCAGGTCGAGCGGGCCATCGACCGCGCCGAGATCCTGCGGGTCCTCGACGCCAAGGCGATCGGAGACGTCCTCGAACGAGCCAACGGCCGCCGCGGCGCCACCATCCTGCAAGGTGTGCTCGAAGAGATACAGCTGGGGAGCACCATCACGCGCAACGACCTCGAGGAGGCCTTCCTGCAGATCTGTCGCGACGCAGGCCGGCCGCCCGATGCCGCGAACGCCTGGATCCCCTACCCCGGCGGTGGCGGTGCCGAGGCCGACTTCCTCTGGCGCGCGCAGCGCCTCATCGTCGAGGTCGACGGCCGCGACGTGCACACGACACGCCGCGCCTTCGAGCACGACCGTCGCCGCGATCAGCGCCTGATGACACTCGGCTGGCGCGTCGTCCGCTTCACCTGGCGCCAGGTGCTCCACGAGCGCAGGACCGTCGCGGCAACGATCCAGACGCTGCTGACGGGCTAGGCGCAGGCCGCGCAGCGGCCGTGAACCACGGCCTCGATGCGCTCGCGCACGAAGCCACGGCTGTCGGCCGCGCGCTCCAGCACCGCCGTCTGCAGCTCGCCCTCGACGTCCTCGATCGAGCCGCACCGCGTGCAGACGAGGTGGTGGTGGGCGTCGGTGCGCGGGTCGAACAGCGTCGTGCCCGCGCGCTGCACGCGCCGCACCATGCCGAGCTCCTCGAGCAGCTCGAGCGTCGCGTAGATCGTCGGCAGCGAGACGTTCGGCAGGCGGTCGCCGACGGCGTCAAGCAGCTCGTCCGCGGTCACATGGCGGCCGAGCTCCAGCAGCGCCCGGTGAAGAACCACCCGCTGTGGGGTAACCCGCATACCACGCTCGTGCAGCGCGCTGACCAGTTCCTCGCTCATGGCCCCATCTTAGGGCCTCCTTATTGCAAGTCAAGTGTTATAGTTTCCGGGTATGAACGCTCCCGCCGCCACCCTCACCACCCGCTGGCGCGCCGCCGACGAGCGCCAGCGTCTCCTGCAGGTCATTCAGCCCGCGCTGATCGGCCTCATCGACGGCACGATCTCGACGCTCGCGCCGATCTTCGCCACGGCCTTCATCGCCGGCTCGCACGCCGCGTTGCTGGTCGGCCTGGCGGCCGCGCTCGGCGCTGCGATCAGCATGGGGATGTCCGAGGGGCTGTCCGACGACGGCGAGATCACCGGGCGCGGCGCCGCCCTGACGCGCGGGATGATCACCGGCGCCGCCACCTTCGTCGGCGGCACCGCCCACGCGCTGCCATTCCTCATCCACGACATCCACACGGCGCTGAACGTCGCGTACGTCGTCGTGTCGATCGAGCTCGTCACGATCGCCTGGGTGCGCAAGCACTTCCTCGGCGTCGCGCTGCGGACGTCGCTCATCCAGGTCACGCTCGGCGGCCTCATCGTCGCCGCGGTCGGCGTGGCCGTCGGCCACGCCTAGGACGTTTCGCCGCCGCTACGCCGCGCGATCCAGTCCACCCCGGGCGCGTCGCTCAGCCCGTGGGCGATCGTCGACACGAACACGACCAGCGCCGCGAGGCCGAAGAGCCGCTCCGAAGCGCCCAGGCCGGCGCCGAGCACCAGCAGCGCGAACGTCATCGTCGCGACGCCCTTGGGGCCGAACCAGGCCATGAAGGCCTTCGTGTAGCGATCGACGCCGGTGCCCGCGAGCGCCAGCCAGATCGCGAGCGGGCGCGCGACGAGCAGCGTCACCAGCACGATCGCGACCGCGGCCAGGCCCTCCGCGAAGAGCCCGTGCAGCGTCAGCAGGCTGCCGAAGACGATGAAGATCGCGAGCTTGACGATCTCGACCACCTCCTGCGCGCGGTCCTCGAAGACGCTGGCCATGTCCGGGCGCCGGATGCCGAAGACGATCGCGCACACGAAGACCGCGATCAGCCCGTTGCCGTGCGGCGGCAGCGTCGTCGTCCCGTACGTGAGAAAGGCCAGCCCGAGCGCGTAGAGCGCGCGCTGGTGCGCCGGGACGCCCTCGCCGAAGCGCCCCGTCGCGGGCAGCAGCGCGCTCGCGGCGAATCCGATCGCAAGGCCGAACGCCAGCCCCACGCCGACGTCCTGCAGCACGAACCGCCACCACACGAAGTCGTCGTGGCCGGAGCCGAGCACCGCGACGAGCGCCAGCACCGGCGCCAGCGCCAGCCCGTCGTTCATCCCGGACTCGAGGTTCAGCGAATGGCGGATGACCCGCGGCACGCGCGGGTTCGTGACGACGCCCGACGACAGCACCGGATCGGTCGGCGACAGCAGCGCGCCGAGCAGGAACGCCTCGGTCCACGACAGGTCGGTCAACGCCTTGGCCACCAGCGCGACGATCGCCGCCGTGATCGGCATCGCCAGCACGAGCTTGCGCAGCGGCAGATGCCACGCCGTGCGCAGCATCTCCGCCTCGACCTCCAGGCCGTCGCGAAACAGGATCACCACCAGTGCGGCGATCGCGAGGATCCCGACGAAGCCCGATCCCGGGTCGAGCTCGAGCACGCCCAGGCCGCCCGAGCCGAGCCCGAAGCCGATCAGCACGAAGACCGGCGTCAGCGCCAGGAAGCTGCGGTGCACGAGCCCCGAGATGAGCGCGCCGAACATCAGCAGACCGCCGAAGAGCGCGGCCACGGTCTCGAAGTCGCTCACAGATCAAGACTCCCAGAAGGGCCATGGGTAGCCTTCGCCGCCATGCCGCTACCCGACCTCCTTCGCCAGCTCCTCACCGCCGCCGGCCCTTCGGGCTATGAGACGGCGCCCGCCGCCGTCTTCGCCCAGGCCGGCCGCGCCTTCACCGACGACGTCGAGATCGACGTCATGGGCTCGGCCGTCGCCCGCGTCGCCGGCACCGCCGACCCGGCCGGCCCCGCCCCCTTCCTCGCGATCGTCGGCCACATCGACGAGATCGGGCTCATCGTCACGCACATCGACGACAACGGCTTCCTGCGCTTCATCGGCGTCGGCGGCTGGGATCCGCAGATCCTCGTCGGCCAGCGCGTCGAGCTCGTCACGAAGGACGGGACGGTGGGCGGTGTCGTCGGGCGCAAGCCGATCCACCTGCTGCGCGAGGAGGATCGCAAGCGCGTCGCCGAGCTGCGCGACCTGCACATCGACATCGGCGCGAAGGACGGCGACGAGGCGCGCGGGATCGTGCGCATCGGCGACGTCGCGGTGATCGCAGGCGAGCCGCTGGAGCTGCGCAACGAGCGCGTCATCTCGCGCTCGATGGACAACCGGCTCGGCGCCTTCATCGCCCTCGAGGCCGCCCGCCTGGTCGCCGAGGCCGGCGGCGCGCCCGGCGACGTCGCCGCCGTCGGCGTCGTGCAGGAGGAGATCACCTTCGGCGGCGCGCGCACCGCCGCGTTCCGGTTGCAGCCCGACGTCGCGATCGTCGTCGACGTCACGCACGAGACCGGCGCGCCCGGCGTCGAGGTCAACGAGCTGGGCAAGCACGAGTTCGGCTCGGGCCCGATCATCGAGCGCGGGTCGGTCCTCAACCCGGCCGTCTACGAGCTGCTGCAGGCCGCCGCCGAGGCCGAGGACATCCCGTTCACCGTGCAGGCCTCCGCGCGCTCGACCGGCACCGACGCCGACGCGATCCACATCTCGCGCGCGGGCGTGCCGACCGGTGGCGTCTCGGTCGCGCTGCGCTATATGCACTCGCCGGTCGAGATGGTCGAGCTCGCCGACGTCCACGCGTGCGCGCGCCTGATCGCCGCGTTCGCGCAATCGCTGACCGCCGAGACGTCGTTCGCGCGGTAGCGCCGAGGGCCCGGTGCTGCTGCTCTTCGACATCGACGGCACGCTGCTGCAGCGCGCCGCCGACGCCCACCGCGACGCGATCCACGAGGCGCTGCGCACGGTCCACGGGGTGACCGACCCCGCCCGCCGCGCCGGCCACGACGTCGCCGGGCGCACCGACCAGGAGATCGCCCGCGGCCTGCTGGTCGCCGCGGGCGTTCCCGCGCGCGCCATCGACGAGCGCGCCGACGACGTGCGCATCGCCGCCTGCGAGGCCTACGCGCGGCTGTGCCCGGACGATCTCTCGGCGTACGTCACGCCGGGGATGCCCGCGCTGCTCGAGGCGCTCGCCGCACGCGACGAGATCCGCCTGGCGCTCGTGACCGGCAACTACGAGGCGATCGCGCGGATGAAGCTGCGCGCCGCCGGCATCGGGCGCTTCTTCGCGTCCGGCCAGGGCGGCTTCGGCTCCGATCACGAGCAGCGCGCCGAGCTGCCGCGGATCGCTCGCCGCCGCGCCGGCGACGGCGAGCCGTGGCCGCGTGAGCGCACCGTCGTCATCGGCGACACGCCGCGGGACATCGCCTGCGCGCGCGCCGATCGCGTGCGCGTGCTCGCGCTCGCGACCGGGCCGTTCAGGCCCGAGCAGCTCGCCGACGCCGATGCCGTCGCCCGCGACGTACGCGAGCTCGGCGCGCTCATCGACGACCTGCCGTGATCAGGCCGGCAGCCGGTGCGGCGCGAGGAAGCGCCACGCGGTGCGCGCCGGATCCACGCCCGCCGCGCGCAGCTCGGGCAGCAGCTCGATGTGCTTTCCGCCCGCGAGGCGCAGGTGCTCGACCGCGGCGCCGCCCCGGCAGCCGTGCCAGCGCTGCCGCGTGACCACGGAGCCCAGGGACGCGCTGCGAGGAGCCGGCGAGCAGCCGTCCAGCCGCGCCCAGGCGGCGACCACCCCCGGGATCGCGGCGTAGGGGACGAGCGGGTCGGCGCTGCCGTGGATCTCGAGCATCGAGATCGCCCGCGACGGCTTGCAGTCGCCGATCCCGCTGATGGCAGGGGCGAACAGGACGACGCCCGCGAAGCGGTCCGCCAGCCGGCAGGCGAGCACCTTCGCCATGCCGCCGCCGTTGGAGATCCCGGTCAGGTAGACGCGCCGCGCGTCGATGCAGGCGACGCGCTCGATCGCGCTCAGCGTGCGCATGACCGCAGGGATCTCCTCCGCGCCCGCCCACAGGCCGGGGGAGGTCGAGGACGGGTAGGCGACGACGAATCCCGAGCGCCGCGCCTGCGGCGTCAGCCGGGTGACCTGCTCCATCTGCGCCCCGGTGCCGCTGCCGAAGTGCAGCGCGAGGACGAGCGGGGCGGGCTTGGCGCGGGCTGCCGCTGGAACGCGCAGGATCGTGTCCAGCGGCGCGCCCGGCACCTTCGAGGTGGACCCCCGCCCTGTCGAGACGCAGGCGCTCGCCGCGGTCGCCGTCCGTGCCGGCGCTGCCGGCGCGCCCGGCGTGCTCCGGGCGGTCGAGCCCGAGGACCCGCAGCCGCCCGCGATCAGCGCTGCACAGATCGCGACGACGGCCCCGAGGGTGCGCATCGCGCGAGTCTAGATCGACGCGACCGGGCTGGCCGCCGCTTGCACCGGTGCGGACAAGTCCGCGAGGAAGTCCTCCAGCGGCCGGGGCGCGCCGAGGTGAAAGCCCTGCCCGTGCGTGACGCCCAGCTCGCGCAGCAGCGCCACCGTGGCGTCGTCGCCGACGTGCTCGGCGACCGTCTGCTTGCCCAGGCCGCGTGCGATCTCGACGACGGCCTTGATGACGAGCCGGTCGGTGCGCGTCGAGCAGCACTCGCGCACGAACTCGCCGTCGATCTTGAGGATGTCGAACGGCACGTGCTTGAGGTAGTAGAACGAGCCGAAGCCGGCGCCGAAGTCGTCGAGCGCGAACCCGCAGCCGAGCTTGACGAGCTCGTCGGAGAACTCGCGCGCCTTGGCCATGTTGGCGATCGCGGCCGTCTCGGTGATCTCGAAGATCACGCGACTCGGGTCCAGGCCGGTCTCGCGCAGCTCGCGCTCGATCGTGCGCAGCATCCCGGGATCGCCCATCGACGCACCCGACAGGTTGATCTCGACGCGCGGCCAGGCCTGGCAGGGCCCGGGCTGGGCGGCGACGGCGCGCAGCGTGCGCGCCACGGTCATGGCGTCGATCTGCTGGATCATCCCGAGCCGCTCGGCGGTCGACAGGAAGGCGCCGGGCGGGATGAGGTCGCCATGACCGTCCTGCATGCGCAGGAGGACCTCGAACTGCGTCATCGACGCGGTGGCGAGCTCGATGATCGGCTGCGCGACGAGCGAGAAGCGGTCCTCCTCGATCGCCACGCGGATGCGCTCGGCCCACGTGATCCGCCCGCGCATGCGCGCCTGCGGGTGCTCGCCGCCGACGTGGATCGCCGTCTGGTTGCGCCCGGCCTCCTTGGCGTCGTACATCGCCAGGTCCGCATTGACGAGGATGTCCTCGCCGCACAGGTCGTCGCTCACCTCGAACATCGCGATGCCGATGCTCGCCGTGATCGCGCGCCCGTTCGTGCCCGGCATCGCGATCCGCTCCGCGCGCACGGCCTCGAGCAGGTCCTCGGCGACCCGCCGCGCGGTGCGC
Organism: Solirubrobacteraceae bacterium; assembly: GCA_034665465.1. Lineage (GTDB taxonomy): Bacteria > Actinomycetota > Thermoleophilia > Solirubrobacterales > Solirubrobacteraceae > CADCVQ01. The sequence goes on along the minus strand of JAXDFS010000356.1, from coordinate 12,273 downwards.
TCGGTCGCGCGCGGAAGCAGCGCGGCGAACTCGTCGCCGCCCAGGCGGGCGAGCACGTCGCTGTCGCGCAGCCGCGCCGCGAGCACCTTGGACACCCGCCCGATGAGCTGGTCACCCGCCTGGTGGCCGAGGATGTCGTTGACGTACTTGAAGTGGTCGAGGTCGAGCAGCAGCAGCGCGCCATCGGACCCGTAGCGGCGCACGAGGTCGGCGTGGGCGTCGAGCTGGACGGCGAAGCTCGACCGGTTGTGCAGGCCGGTCAGCGGATCATGCGTCGCGAGGTACTGCAGGTTCTCCTCGTAGTGGCGGCGATGCGTCACGTCCTGCACCTGCACGAGGAAGCGGCGCGCCGCGCCGTCGTCGTCGTCGATGGTCGTCACCTGCAGCGCGACCCACACCGGCGCGCCGCTGGCGTGCGAACCTGGTCTCGACCTTGTACTGCGCGCGCTCGCCCGACATCAGCGCCCCGACCGCGCTGCGGTCATAGCCGGTCTGGACCGGATGCGTCAGCGCGTCGAAGTGCATGCCGGCGAGCTCGCCGGGGTTACGGCCGGTCAGCTCGCACAGCGCCCCGTTGACGCGGACGATGCGCCCCTCCGCATCGGCGAGGGCCATCCCGATCGGCGAGCCGTCGAACGCGCCCCGGAAGAGCTTCTCCGCGGTCGCCAGCTCGGTCAGCTCGCGCTTGCGGGCGCTGATGTCGCGGATGGCGCTCGAGACCATCGTGCCCTCGTCGGTCTCCAGCGGGCTGAGGCTGATCTCGACGGGGAACTCGCTGCCGTCCTTGCGCAGCCCATAGAGCTCGAGGCCCCCGCCCATCGGCCGCGCGACCGCATCGTGGGCGTAGCCCTTGACGTGCTGGCGGTGCTGGGCGCGCAGTCGCCTGGGGATGAGCTCGGAGATGCTCTGCCCGATGAGCTCCCGGCGGCGGTAGCCGAACATGCGCTCGGCCTGCGCGTTGACGAGCGCGATGTGGCCGTGATCGTCGACGATCACCATCGCGTCGGGCGCCGACTCCAGCAGCGCGCGGAACTTGCGCTCCGATCCCCACAGCAGGCGGTCGCCGCGCATGAGGCGGCGCACGAGCCGGTAGTACGAGCTGCGCGTCCGGTAGACGATCCAGCGCAGGAGCTCGCCGAGCGTGACCACCTGTCTAGCCGCGCCCGTTCGAGTTGCTCGCAGCGCCCGTGTCCGGCCTGCGCCAACTCGGCTCCTGCTCGAACTTCAGCACGAGGTTGCGCTTGCGGAAGTGGCGAAACAGCGGGCCGTAGGTGAAGCGCTGGAAGTTCGCCGCGGCGTTGCCCCAGGGGTCGGGGTCCATGAACGGCATGAACTTGTCCGGGAAGCCGGGCATCGTGCAGCCGATGCAGATGCCGCCGGCGTTCGGACAGCCGCCGACGCCGTTGACCCAGCCGCGCTGCGGGACGTTGCACAGCGCGGCCGGCCCCTTGCAGCCGAGCTTGACGAGGCAGCGCGGGTCGTTGCCGTAGGTCGTGGCGAACTGACCCTGCTCGGTGAAGCCCGCTCGGCCGCAGCCCTCGCGGGTCGTGCGCGCGAACATCCGCACCGGGCGCAGGCGGTCGTCGAGCTCGGGCGCGGGGCCGATGCCGCCGGCGAACAGCACGAGCTCGAGCAGCAGCGAGGTGATGTTGTCGGGCTGCGCGGGGCAGCCGGGCAGGCAGACGATCGGCATGCCGAGACGCGACGTCCACGACCAGCCGAGGAAGTCCGGCAGCCCCATCGCGCCGGTCGCGTTGTTGCGCATCGCCGGCACGCCCCCGTAGGTCGCGCACGTTCCGACGGCGAGCACGACCGCGGCCTTCGGCGCCAGCCGGTCGATCCACTCGTTGACGGTGATCGGCTGGCCGTCCAGCGGATCGATGCCGAAGCCGGTCCAATGGCCCTCGCCGCTGAGGCGCTCGTTGCCGATCGCGCCCTCGACGACGAGCACGAACGGGTCGATCGCGTCGTCCTCCGCGTCGTACCACGCCTGCAGGAAGTCAGAGCCCGACTCGAACGCGAGCAGCGGGTGGTGCAGGACGACGCGCGGACTGTCGGGGATCACGCCCGCGAGCAGGTCCTCGAGGCTGGGGGACGTGGCGGCCGTCATCGCGACCGAGTCGCCGTCGCAGCCGAGCCCGGCGGTCATCCAAAGGACATGGACGGGCGGTCGGTCGCCGGGCATCCCCGATAGATGCGCACGGATCCGCGGAGGCGTCTATCGGACAGTCGTGGAGTCACGCGCCCCGGCGGCGTGGACGAACGGGCCGGCGGCGGGAGCGGCGCTCAGGCCGCCGGCGACCAGAAGCCGTCGGCGCCGACGTGGTGCTCGACGGCGACCCGTCCGAGCTCCTCGCGCGCGGTGGCGTGATCGATGTCGCAGACCACCGCGACCTCGCGCGTGGCCAGCGGCTGACCGGCCCACTCGAGCACCTCGAGCACAGACTCAGGCGGATCGCGCCGCTCGGCCTCCGGGACGAGGTTGGCCAGCGTGACGTCGTAGGCGGCGAACGGCTGAAAGCCGGGGACCGCGATCTGCGCGGCGTCGGCCTTGCGGACGATCTCGTAGGACGGGCAGGTGTAGCGCCGCCCGCCCTCCCAGTCGGCGAGCCGGTCGTTCAGCGCGAGCGCCGCATCGGTCGGTGCACGCGCCGCCGCCATGTCCGCGCGCAGCGCCTCCTCGACCGCATCCTCCGCCATCCAGCCCTCGAGCTCGTCGGGATCGATGCCCGCGTCGGCCGCGGCGAGGCGGACCGTCACCGGCTCGTCGAGCAGGTCGCCGGCCATCGTGCGCACGCGGAAGGCGCGCAGGATCGACTCCTCGGCCTCGGGCGCGTGCAGCCGGGTGGCCACGATCGCGCGGCAGGCGGGCGCGGTCGCCGCCATGCGCGGGCGCAACGACGTGTCGATCGGCATGCCGTGGTCGCGCGCGATCGTGTCGTAGGCCTTGGAGAGCTTCTCGGGCGTGAAGCCCTTGTCGAGGTACTCCTGCGGGTCCTCGGCGAGGACGACCATCCGGTACTGCCAGTCGAGCACGTCGCCGTAGAGCCAGCGCAGCCTCATGCGAAATGGCTCGGCCGAGTAGGCCCAGGGACAGCCCGGGTCGGTGTACTCCGTGATGAGGACCGCGGCGGCGCTCACGTCAGGTCCGCGTCAGTCGCTTGTAGGTGATCCGGTGCGGGCGGTCGGCCTCGTCGCCGAGCAGCGCGCGGCGATGCTCTTCATAGGCCTCGAAGTTGCCCTCGAACCACGTCACCTGCGAGTCGCCCTCGAAGGCGAGCACGTGCGTCGCCACGCGATCGAGAAACCAGCGATCGTGGGAGATGACCACGGCGCAGCCGGCGAAGGCGAGCAGCGCCTCCTCGAGCGCGCGCAGCGTGTCGACGTCGAGGTCGTTGGTCGGCTCGTCGAGCAGCAGGACGTTGCCGCCCGCGCGCAGGAGCTTGGCGAGGTGCAGGCGGTTGCGCTCGCCGCCGGAGAGCTTGCCGACCTTCTTCTGCTGGTCGGAGCCCTTGAAGTTCCACGACGAGCAGTACGCGCGCGAGTTCATCGTGCGGTCGCCGACCTTGATCGTGTCCATGCCCTCCGAGATCTCCTCCCAGACGGACTTGTCGTCGCCGAGCGCGTCGCGCGACTGGTCGACGTAGGCGAGCTCGACGGTGTCGCCGACGCGCAGCTCGCCGTCGTCGGGCTGCTCCTGGCCGGTGATCATCCGAAAGAGGGTCGTCTTGCCGGCGCCGTTGGGCCCGATGACGCCGACGATCCCGCCGCGCGGCAGCTTGAAGGTCAGGTCCTCGATCAGCAGCCGGTCGCCGAAGCCCTTGCGCAGCCCCTCGGCCTCGACGACGACGTCGCCCAGTCGCGGCCCCGCGGGGATGTGGATCTGGACCTGGTCGAGCTTGACGTTGCGCTCCTCGGCCAGCAGCGCCTCGTAGTTGTTCAGGCGCGCCTTGGCCTTCTTGCGCCGGCCCTTGGGATTCTCGCGCACCCACTCGAGCTCCTGCTCGATCGTGCGCTGGCGCACCTTGTCGCCCTTCTCCTCCATCGCCAGCCGCTTCTGCTTCTGCTCCAGCCAGGAGGAGTAGTTGCCCTCGTAGGGCAGGCCGCGGCCGCGATCGAGCTCGAGGATCCAGCCCGCGACGTTGTCCAGGAAGTAGCGGTCGTGGGTGACCGCGACGATCGTGCCCTTGTACTCGGCCAGGTGGCGCTCGAGCCAGTCGACGGACTCGGCGTCGAGGTGGTTGGTCGGCTCGTCGAGCAGCAGCAGGTCGGGTGCGCGCAGCAGCAGGCGGCACAGCGCGACGCGGCGGCGCTCGCCCCCGGACAGCGTGGCGACGTCTGAGTCGGCGGGCGGCAGGCGCAGCGCGTCCATCGCGTACTCGATCGCGGTGTCGAGGTTCCAGGCGTCGGCGGCGTCGATCTGGTCCTGCAGGCGGGCGAACTCGTCCGCGGTCTCCTCGGAGTAGTTGGCCGCGAGCTCGTTGAAGCGCTCCAGCAGCGCCTTGGTCTCGGTCACGGCCTCCTCGACGTTGCCCTTGACGTCCTTGGTCTCGTCGAGGTGCGGCTCCTGCTCGAGCAGGCCGACGGTCGCGTTGGGCGCGAGCATGGCGTCGCCGCGGTACTCGGTCTCGATCCCCGCCATGATCTTCAGCACGGTCGACTTGCCGGCGCCGTTGTATCCGAGCACGCCGATCTTCGCCCCCGGCAGGAAGGCGAGCGTCACGTCCTTGAGCACCTGCTTGTCGGGCGGATAGTCCTTCGACAGGCGGTGCATCGTGTACACGTATTGGGTCGACATCGACGCGTCAGATTAGCTGCTCGCTCCTGTGGCCCCGCTGCGATGAGTTTGAATCCTCCCGGCGGTCACAGTGGGCATGACTAGCCTACGAGCGATGCCCGAGCTCGCAATCTCCCTCCGCGGGGTCGTCAAGCACTACGGCGAGATCGTCGCCGTGGACGGTCTGGACCTCGACGTGCCCGCGGGCACCTGCGTCGGCCTGCTCGGGCCCAACGGCGCCGGCAAGTCGACGACGATGAAGATGCTGACCGCGCAGGTCATCGCCGATGCCGGCGAGCTGGAGGTGCTCGGCCTGCAGCTGCCGCGCGAGTCCAAGGTCGCGCGGGCGCAGATGGGCGTGGTGCCCCAGCTCGACAACCTCGACACGACGCTGACCGTCGAGCAGAACCTGCGCGTGTTCGCCCACCTCTACCGCCTCGGCCGCGCCGAGCGCCGGCCCGCGATCGAGCGTGCGCTGGACATCGCGCACCTCGCCGACCGGCGCGGGTCCAAGGTCGACGAGCTGTCGGGCGGGATGCGCCGGCGGCTGCTGATCGCCCGCGCGCTCGTGCACCGGCCGCGGCTGCTGCTGCTCGACGAGCCGACCGTCGGCCTGGACCCGCAGGTCCGCCAGGAGCTCTGGGCCCTCATCGACGCGCTGCGCAGCGAGGGCACCTCGATCCTCATGTCGACGCACTACATCGAGGAGGCGCAGCGGCTGGCCGACACCGTGACGATCATGTCCCACGGCCGCGCCGTCGCGTCGGGGCGCCCGTCGGCGCTCGTGACCGAGCACGCCGGCAGCGAGGTGCTCGAGGTCTATGGCCCGCCGGTGCGGCTGGCCGAGGTCGAGGCCGAGGCGGCCGGCGCCGGCATGCGCACCCGGCGCACCGGTACGAGCATCGCGCTCATGGGCGTCGAGGGGCGCAACGGCGACCTGCCCGACGGCGTGCGGCGCGCGTCCAACCTCGAGGACGTCTTCGTCCTGCTGACCGGCGAGGTGGTCGCATGAGCGCCGACGCCCAGCCCGCCGCGGGCCGCCCCGCCCGCATCGGCCGCCTCGAGGGCTCCGCGATCCGCGGCGTGCTCGTCCGCGAGCTGACGAACTTCACCTCCTACTGGCGCTCGACGACCTTCTCGTCGACGATCGACCCGACGATCTACCTGCTGGCGTTCGGCTTCGGCTTCGGGACGCTCGTCTCGCGCGTCGGCGGCCACGACTACGTCGACTTCGTCGGCACCGGCGTGGTCGCGAGCGCGGTCCTGTTCTCGTCGGTCTTCCCGTCGATGTTCGGGACGTTCGTCAAGTACCAGTTCCAGCACACCTACGACGCGATCCTCGCCGCGCCCGTCGACACCGAGGAGCTCGTCACGGCCGAGGCGCTGTGGATGGCGATGCGCGCCGGGACCTACGGCTGCGTGCCGCTGCTCGTCGCGATGGTCTTCGGCCTGGATCCGACCGCGGGCATGCTGCTCGTGCCGCCGATCGCCTTCATCTCGGGCTTCGGCTGGTCGTGCTTCGGGATCATGATCGCCGGCCTGCTGAAGTCGATCGACAACTTCAACTACGTCACGAGCACGGTCATCACGCCGACGTTCCTCGTGGCGGGCACGTTCTTCCCGCTCAGCGGGCTGCCGCAGTGGGCGCAGATCGCGGGCAACTTCAACCCCCTGCACCACACCGTCGAGCTCGTGCGCCACGCGGCCTTCGGCTGGGACCTGGGCGCGGATCTGCTGCATCTGGGCGCGCTGGTGCTGTTCGCCGTGATCATGTGGCGCCTGGCGATCAGGGCGATGGTGCGCAAGCTCGTGACCTAGCCGGCGCGTCCCGCTGCTCGCCGCCGAGGACTGCGGATTCGAGCGCGGCGACCGTCCCCGGACGTCCGCGCCGGGAAGGATGACGCGTAGCTGTTCGCATAGAACATCTACGCGTCGAGCATCCGGATCTCAGGCGCTTTCAGGCGATCGCGCCATACCTCGCGGAGCTCCCCGGGCGCGCGGCGGTCGGCCGTCGAGCGGACGAGGACGCCCCGCGAGTTCGGGGGGACGACGTCCTCCGGGCGAACGCCGCTCGCTACTCTCGTGGGTTCATGCCGAACGTCCTCGACCTCGAACAGGGCCTGCTGCTGCTGGAGATCACGCCGCCCTTCGACAAGCGCGACGTCCAGATGGCGCGCCGCCGGATGGCGAAGGTCTGGCACCCCGACATCGCCCCGCCGGGCAAGCAGTTCGAGCACGAGCGCCACCTCAAGGCGATCAACGAGGCGGCCGACCAGCTCGAGCGCCTGGCGGAGGGGATGCGCGGCGGCAAGGTCTCCCGCAACGCGGTCAAGGTCAACGCCGCCGCCGCTCGCGCCGCGCGCGCCGAGGAGGGCCGGCGCGCCTACGAGGAGGCCGAGCGCGCCCGCGCCCAGGACACCGAGCGCAAGACGCACGACCCCTTCGGCAGCCAGGTCCCCGACCACTCGGTCGTGCACCGCTACGCGCGCTGCGTGACCTATCCGGAGTGGGGGGTCGGCAGCGTGACCGGGATCTACTTCACGGGCGGCGGCGACGACATCCAGCAGTGGGCACGGGTGCGCTTTGCGCCGGGCGTGCGCACGGTCCCTGCGGGGTCGCTGCAGTTCGTCGACTTCTCGAAGCCCGACGCCGGCGCCGACCGCGTCGAGCGCTTCGTGCTCGCCTCCCAGCACGCGACCCTGGAGGGCAATCACGAGCTCGCCGCCCAGCGCCTCGTCTACGCCCGCGACGCGGACCCGCGCAACACGACGGTCCTGCGCCTGCTGACGCTCGCCTTCTGGCAGTCCGGCAACCTGCCCGCTGCCGGGCGCGCCGTGCGCGACTGGGCCCGCGCCGACCCCGACCGCCCCACCGCGCACCGCTTCGCTGCCCGGATCTACGAGGACATGGGCGCGATCGACCTCGCCGCCGAGGCCGCGCAGCGCGCGGTCGATCGCGGGCGCGAGGACGCCGACGCCTGGGAGCGCCTGGGCCGGCTGCGCCTGCGCCTCATGGACCGCGAGGGCGCGATCCGCGCACTCGAGCGCGCCCGCGAGCTCGGCCCCTCGGTGGACGGGCTGCTGGACCTCGCGCTGGCCTACCACCTCGCCGGCGACCTCGGCGCGGAGGTCACCGCCTGCGAGCAGGCGACGATGCTGGGCGAGGACAACGGGGAGGCCTGGTCGCGCCTGGCCCATGCGCTTGCTCGCACCGACCGCGTCAGCGACGCGATCGACGCCTGCGACCGCGCGCTGCGCCTGCGCGACGACCCCGAGGTCGCCGACCTGCTCGACCGGCTGCGCGCCGAGCTGCCGCGGGTGCTGCCGGCGGCCTAGCGCTCAGACGTCCGCGAACGCCTCGCGCGCGGCGAGCCGGTGGTGCACGCGGATGCCCTTGAGCTGGGACTCGGCGCGGGTGATCAGCTGGGCGATCTCCTCGGGGTCCAGGCGCTCGTCGAAGGGGGCGATCTCCATGAGCGAGTCCCACAGCGAGAGCTTGCCCTGCACGCCGGTGCGCAGCCCCTCGAACTCGAGCACGCGGCTGAGCGGCGAGTAGCCCGTGAGCTGGTTGTTGGGCTTCAGGCGCCCGATCTTCTCGCCGACCTTGGCCGCGGCGATCTTCACGGCCGGGCGATCGACCTCCAGGCGGTCCATGAGCTGCTCGAGGACGATGACGTCCTCCTCGATCTCGTCAGCGAGATAGTCGAGGAACTCCTCGTACTGCGTCCCGTCGTTGGACTCGTGCATGCGACGCGCCAGGTCGCTGCCGGCCTCGGCGCCGGCGCGGTGGTCCTGAAGATAGGTCTCGAGGAGGTCGGTCGCAGTCGTGGTCATCGCAGAAGGCTCCTTGCCTGAGTGGCTCTGGACCCCTGGGTACCCCCTGCCCGGCAAAGCAACGCCCGTCGCAGCGGCCGATCATCCGGGGGCGTGGCGAGCGATCCGGCGCGGGCGGTACGGTCCCGAACCATGCGCCTGATCGTCGCCCGCTGCGAGGTCCGCTACAGCGGCCGCCTGAACGCCGTCCTGCCGCAGGCGCTGCGGCTGCTGATGCTCAAGGCCGACGGATCCGTGCTCGTGCACGCCGACACCGGGGGCTACAAGCCGAGCAACTGGATGACGGCGCCGACGGTCATCGAGGAGACCGGCGCCCCGCCCACCGCCATCGTCGTTCGCAAGCGCGCCGGCGCCACCGAGGATCGCCTGGAGATCGAGATCGCCGAGGTCGTCAGCGACATGACCTACGACATGGGCGAAGCCGCCGCACTCGAGAAGGACGGCGTCGAGCGCGACCTGCAGGAGGCACTCGCCGGCGCCCCCGCGCACTGCGGCGAGGGCTTCCGGCTCGTGCGGCGCGAGTGGCCGACCGACATCGGGCCGGTCGATCTCATGTGCCGCGACGGCGAGGACGCCTGGATCGCCGTCGAGATCAAGCGGGTGGCGACGATCGACGCCGTCGAGCAGCTCTCGCGCTACCTCGAGCGCATCCGGCTGGACCCCGCGATGGCAAGCTGTCGCGGCGTCCTTGCGGCGCAGTCGATCAAGCCACAGGCGCGCGTGCTCGCCCAGTCGCGCGGGGTGGACTGCGTCGAGGTCGACCTTGCGGTCCTGCGCGGCGAGCGCGAGCCGGACCTCACGCTTTTCGCTGCGTAACAGGCACGACTGGACAGCCGGTCCAGCCGTCCTGGACCAAGCGCGCAAATCTGGGCGTCCGCGCAATCTGGGACCTATTCTCGACCGATGAGCCGGCGTCCGCCACAGATCGTCGCGTTCGGCGGAGGCGGATTCTCGATGGAGGCGGGCAACCCGCTGCTCGACGAGTACGTCCTCGGCCTGACGGGCGCCGACCGGCCGAAGGTGTGCTTCCTGCCGTCCGCGTCGGGCGACGCCGACCACTACATCGTGCGCTTCTACCGGGCGTTCTCGACGGCGCGCTGCGAGCCGTCGCACGTGTCGCTCTTTCGCCGCGACAAGGGTGCGGGGCTGGGCGTCGACATCGCGACGCACCTGCTCGGCCAGGACCTCATCTACGTCGGCGGCGGCAGCGTGCTGTCGCTGCTGGGCGTCTGGCGCGCCCACGGCCTCGACGACGTGCTGCGCGAGTGCTGGGAGCGGGGCATCGTGCTGTGCGGGCTCAGCGCCGGCTCGCTGTGCTGGTTCGGCGAGGCCGTCACCGCGTTTCACGGGCCGCCCCAGCGCGTCGCGGGCCTCGGCCTGCTGCCGTACTCCAACTGCGTGCACTACGACGGCGAGCCGGGACGCCGCGAGGCCTTTCACCGCTTCCTCGCGGCCGGGATGGCGCCGGGCTACGCGGCGAGCGACGGCGCCGCGCTGCACTTCCGCGGCGAGTCGCTGGCGCGCGTCGTGTCCTCGCGCGAGTGCGCGGCGGCGTACTGGGTGGAGGAGGTCGGCAGCGGCATCTCGGAGGTCGCGCTCCCGGTCCGCTGGCTGGGCGAGGCGCGCAAGCTGAGCGCCGCGTAGCGGGCATGGCGCGGACGATCCTGGCGATGGGCGGCGGCGGCTTCACGGCGGAGCCCACCAACGGCGCGCTCGACGACTACGTCCTCTCGCTCGCGCGCCGCCGCGAGGCGCGGATCCTCTTCATGCCCACCGCCAGTGGCGATCCCAACGCCCAGATCGCGGCCTTCCAGGCGACGTTCGGCAACCGCGCCTGCCGCCCGCACCACCTGTCGCTCTTTCGCCTCCAGCACGAGACCGAGGAGCTGCGCGAGCTGATCCTCTCCCAGGACATCGTCTATGTCGGCGGCGGCTCGATGCGCAACCTCCTGGCGATCTGGCGCGAGCACGGCCTGGACCTCATCATGCGCGAGGCGTGGGAGGCGGGCGTCGTCCTCGCCGGTCTGAGCGCCGGCGCCATGTGCTGGTTCGATCACGGGATCACGTGCTCCACCGGGCGTCCTGCGCCGGTGCGCGGGCTGGGCTTCCTGCCCGGCAGCTTCAGCGTCCACTACGACGGCGACCCGTCGCGCCGGCCAGTCTTCCTCGACGCGGTCGCGCGCGGCGCGATGCCCGCCGGCTACGGCGCCGACGACGGCGTAGGGCTGCTGTTCAGCGACCGCACGCTCGTCAGGATCGTCAGCTCGCGGCCGGCCGCCCGCGCCTACCGCGTGGAGGCCGGGGCCGACGCGCAGGTCGATGAGACGATGCTGGTGCCCGAGCTGCTCGACAGCGCCGCGCTCGGCCCGCTGCGCAGCGTCCCGGCCGACATCCGCGAGTACCGCGCAGCGCGCTACGGGCGCCGGGGCTGACCCAGAGCCGCGCTCACTCCCCGTTGAGCGTCACGAGCAGCGAGCGGGCCCCGCCGTGGTCGCGGTGCTCGCAGAGGTAGACGCCCTGCCACGTGCCGAGCGCGAGGCGCCCGGCGGAGATCGGCAGGCTCAGCGACGAGCCCATGAGCGAGGCCTTGACGTGCGCCGGCATGTCGTCGGGCCCCTCGAGCGTGTGCGTCCATGCGAACTGCTCGGGCACGGCGACGTTCATCCAGGTCTCGAAGTCGCGGCGCACCTCGGGCGACGCGTTCTCGTTGAGCGTCAGCGAGGCCGACGTGTGGCGGATGAAGATGTGCGCGAGGCCGATGTGCAGCTCGCGCAGCTCAGGCAGGGCCTCGGCGATCTCGGCCGTGACGAGGTGCACGCCGCGCGGGCGCGGGCGCAGGCTGATCTCGTGCTGGCTCCAGGGCATCGCCGACGCAGGCTAACGGGGCGATGCGTGGGGGATCGGTACGCGGGTAGGGTCCGGCCATGTCAATTCCGGAAGGCACGCACACCATCGGACCCAGCAACGGATCGCTGACGGTCAAGACAGGCAAGGAGGGCGCGGCCGCGAAGATGGGGCACAACCTCACGCTCGGCGTCACCTCCTGGGAGGCCACCGTCGAAGGCGGTGAAAGCCCCTCGATCAAGCTGACCGCCGACGGGGGCTCGCTCGAGGTCGTCTCCGGCGAGGGCGGCGCCAAGCCGCTGAGCGACAAGGACAAGAAGGACATCAAGAAGTCCATCGACGGCAAGGTCCTCGGCTCGTCGCAGATCACGTTCACCTCCAGCGAGGTGACCGACAGCCAGGCCAAGGGCGATCTGTCGATCGCCGGCGGCAGCTCGCAGGTCACGGTGCCGATCAGCGTGAGCGGCGACAAGATCAGCGGCAGCATCCAGCTCAGCCAGAAGGACTTCGGCATCAAGCAGTTCTCGGCGATGATGGGCGCCCTGAAGGTCTCCGACCGGGTCACGGTCGAGTTCGAGGGCAACCTCTAGCGAGCGCGACGCAAGGAGCGGCCCGATCGCCGCTCCTTGCGCCCTGGTGGCATCCGCCCTGCGCGAGGGCGCCGCCGTCAGATGACGAGGCCGATGCGCAGCGCACCCGGGTCGTGATGATCGTTGCCGGGGACGTGCTGATGGCCGCAGTGGCCCGAGCCGTGCAGCCAGTCCGCCGGGCTCAGGTGCACGACTGTCGTCGCGCGGAACGTCGCCAGCGCCTTGCGCG